>JAFGRS010000866.1 GCA_016935045.1 Lentisphaeria bacterium
CATTCCGGCTGAAGCCGGTACTACAAACCTCGCCGTCCGTGCGTGCGGCCGGCAGGAGGCGGTGGGCAGGTGGGGGCCCCATGCCGGGGCCGCCCCCGGGAGCAACGCATGAAGACGTGGAGCAAGCGTCGTCTGGGTCGGACGGACATGATGGTCTCGGCACTGAGTCTGGGGTGTGCCAGTTTCGGCGGCTCCCAGCACACCGACCGTGACGCTGTCGAGACGGTGCGTACGGCCATCGAGCTGGGGATCAACTTCCTCGACACGTCCCCCCTCTACGGACAGAGCGAGCGCCGGGTCGGCCTGGCCCTCGAAGGGGGCTGGCGGGAACGCGTCTACCTGGAGACCAAGGTCGGCACCCACCCCAGCCGCCGCGGGGACTACTCCGCCGCCGCCACCCGCTGGAGCGTCGAGAACAGCCTGCGGCTGCTGCAGACCGAGTACCTCGACGCGGTGCTGATCCACGACCCCGGAGACATCGAGGTGCCCCTGCAACCCGGCCATGCCCTCGATGCGCTGCTCGAGCTGAAACAGCGGGGCGTCATCGGACACATCGGCCTGGGGGTCCGCCAGCATGCGTTCCACCGCCGCGCCATCGAGACCGGCCACTGCGAAATCGTACTCACGTACCTCGACTACACCCTCCTGGATCAGTCCGTGGCCGGCACCACCGTACCCCTGGCGCTGCGGCAGGACGTGGGGATCATCCTCGGCAGCGTACTGGCCATGAAACGGCTCTCCGGGCAGGAACCGGTGGACAGTCCCCGGGCCCATGCCATGTGGGCCTGGTGCCGTGAACGCGGCTTCTCCGTGCGCGACCTGGCCCTCCAATTCTGCCTCCAAGCCCCCTTCCCCTGCACGGTCATGCCCGGCCCCGGCGACCGGCCCCACCTGGTCGAGATCTGGGAGTCGGCCCAGCGCGACATCCCGGCGGACCTGTGGGACGACTTCCGGGCCGAGTTTGGCGTCGGCGTCGGCCTGCGCCCGGCGGCCTGAGGGGGAGCGGGCCGGGAGCACGAGTGCCTTGCCAGAACCGGCCCCCCGCGGGAGACGCGCCCGCGGCGTGGCGCACTCCCGCTCGTGGAGACCGCCCCAGGGCGGGACCGCGAATCCGGGACACGGGGGACCGGCCGAAGGCGGGACAAGCGGCCGTCCTCCAGACGAGGCAGCGCGGGAATGGGCGTCTACGCGTGGCGTGCCGGGGAGTCTGGGACCGTCAGGCGCAGGAAGCTGTTCACGGCGGGGATCTCCGTCCTCCGTGCCGAGAGGGTTGCACCGTCGTCGGTCCAGACGGTGAGGGGTGAGGGCCCGTCGGCGACGCCGGTGATCTCGCAGAGGAGGCCGTCCGGGCCGGCATGGGCAAAGCTGAGCCGGGTGCCGAAGAGCCTGCGGCAGACCAGGCTGATCTGCTCTCGGGACTCGGGCAGGGGGTCGAGGTCCGCCAGACCTGCCATGATGCCGTCGAAGATGGTCTCCCACTGGGGCAAGGCGATGGCGTGGATGCGCTGTTCGTGGGTCATGATGACCCCAAACGCGAGGCTGTCGAGACCGACGCGGACGTTGGCCACCCCTCGGCGGATGGCGTCCCCCATGCGTACCTCCGCCGCTTCTCCCAGGAAGGGCGTATGCCCGGAGAGCACGTCGCTGGTCATGTGGGTCCTGCCCAGGTGCGAAGCACTGAACCCAACGGAAAGGAAGGCGGGGTGCTGGGGCAGGCGGTCGATGACGAGACCGTAGCGGCCGTTGACCGCCCGCAGGCCGTAGGGGCGCGGCCGCCACACGGGCTGGCTGCCATAGAGCTGGCCGGCGACGCTGTTGTTGCAGGGCAGGTCCCAACCGCGTTCGAGGAAGAGGGGGAGCGAACTCAGCCCGATCTCTCCGAAGTGGGCATTCAGCACGCGGCTGTGCCGGATTCCGGCCCGGGCAAAGGCCGCATCCACGCGGGCGAAGTTGGCGCGCACGGTGGCGTCGTCCAGATCGCGACCGCTGGCGTGGTCCACCCCCAGTCCCTCGAAGCGGACATGGGTACCGCCGCGGGAAAGGTCGGGCTTGTCGGCCAGGGGCTGGAAGGGCTGCCACTTCGGGCTGGCCTTGTAGAGATCGTCCCGGAAGGCGTGCATGGAGAAGTCGGCGCCGCCCTGGCGGTGGAGCCGTGCCGCCGCGTCCCAGTCGGTGGGCCCCAACTCGTCCAGGAAGAGCCCCAGGTTGGGGCGGACACCATGGCGGTTCATGCAGCGCACGTACCGGAAGGAGGAGTAGGTGCCGTTGCAGTCATCCATGCGGGCCGAGACATAGGGAGGGATGCAGCGCATGGGAAAGGGCTTGACCGCTACCCAGGCCAGGCCGCGCCAGAACAGACCGTCCAGGCCCCTGGTGTGACCCAGTACCATGTCATCGTACAGCGTATTGCCGACCGCGAAGAACAGGCAGCGTCCCTTGCCACGCTGCAGAATCACGAGCGCGGGCACGCCGTTCCCGGCCCGGGCCGGCACGGTGGCGCCGTCGGGGTCGAAGCAGACGGCCGTAGTCTCGCCGGGAAGGGTCACGGTTTCGCCGGGGGCATGCCCCGCCGTGACCGGGTGGCGGTGTTCCGGGAAGCCGATGTCGCGGAGCGTGCAGCTACCGGAGGCGGCGGGGGCGAGTTCCCGTATGCCATCGGGCCAGTTGCCGGTGTCGCGGTCGAAGCTCAGCAGCCCGGCCCCGGCGCGCACCGCCTCGCCGATCCAGGCGGCCTGTTCCGGGCGCAGCCCCGCCCCGGCGCCGTCGTGGGCCAGCAGGAAGGCGGCACGGTCGCTGACGTGCGGACGGGCAATGCTCCAGTAGTCCCCCGAGTCCAGGACCTCCCAGGCCACCCCGAAGTGGTCCAGCGCCGCGCAGACCGTCAGATCCGCTCCCCGGCGTTCGGCCACCCTCCGGCTGTCCAGGATCACCAGCACACTGCGATTGCCCGTAGCCATGTCGCCTCTCTCCCACCCAGGCCGTTTCAGAGCTCCTGCGCACTGACGCGGACGGCCCGCCAGACGCCGCCTTCCTGGACCAGGCGCCAGGTGGCGATGGCCCGTGCCGGGACGGGGCCCAGGCGCAGCACCTGCCCGAGCCAGGTCAGGGTTGCGGTCGCGGTCCGTCCCGCGGTCTCCTGCAGCCGCAGGACCCATCCCCGGCCGTCCTCGGCGGGTTTGAGGGCCAGGAGCTGCAGGGATTCGGGGCGGACGCCGCCGAGGGAGCCCGTGCGCGGCAGGTTTCCGGGGGAGGGGGCGACGCAGGCGGTGACGGGCGGGAGTTCGAGTTCCCGGGCGAGTCGGGGCAGTTCGCGGCCGGCTTCGCGGCCGGCGGCGAGGAGGAAGCGGAAGGTCAGTTCGCCGGTATCCACGACGGGGCGCCAAGGATCGCCTTCGGGCGGGGTGCGCACGTCGTTGGCGTAGCGGCTGGCCCGGGCCATGCTCGCCCGCAGCACGCCATCCTTGAGGTCAAAGCCGTAGAGCGCGTTGCTGGCGAATCCGAAGAGCCCTCTCGGCGTGCGCAGGCGCACCCAGCGTCCGCCGGGGACTTCCCCCGCCGGGCCGCGGCGCACGACGCCTCCGGGCACCTCGAACTCCGCCTCGGTACCCCCCGCCGGCAGGCACAGTTTCAGGCGCGCCGAACGCTCGTCCAGGAACAGTCTCGCCGTCGCCTCGACGACGGCCCGGGAGTGCAGCAGCGCGAAGCGCAGGTCCAGCCGCGAATGGCCGCCCACGAAGCGCACGGCCAGGAGGGCCCGTTCCGGTCCCGGTTCGAGGACGTCCACCCGGTCGATCGTCCACCGCTGTCGGACGCTGGAAAGGTCGAGGGATTCCGGCTCCTCGCCCATGCCGCCCCAGGACCCCCACGGGTCCTCGACGGTGACCACGCCCAGTCCCTCGGCCCGCAGGATCGGTTTGCCGTTGCGTTGGATGTGGACGCCGGTTTCCCCGGCGCGCGCTTCGAGTGTCAGGACGCCGTTGCCGATGCGGCCCGCACCGGGCGAGACGGCGGCGGTTGGGGAGTCCGCACGGCTGGGAGTCCGGGTCCCTTCCTCCCAGGCCATTTCCATCACGGTCCAGCCCAGGGGCGGCAGCGTTGCCGGGACGATCACCCTTTTGCGCCAGGGGAGTTGCGGCATGGAACTGTGCTCGGTCTCGACCACCTGGTGCGGCAGCAGGGCCCCATCCGGACCCCGTACGGCCAGGGGCAACGCCGCGGAGCGACCGCGGTAGGCCCAGATGGGACGGTAGTCCAGAGACGCCTCGAGTTCGACGGGGCCGCGGTAGGTCCAGGGGTGCGGGTTCCAGACGAGTTGCACGGCCGACCCGGGCATGTCCCCGGCCGGCTCCCGGGAGCGGGTGGTGTCGACGGCCCGGGCGAGCCGGTTGAGGGCCCGGTTTTCCGCCGCGAGGGCCAGGTGTCGGGCCAGCCCGAGCCAGGCCAGCTGCTCCTCGACGGCGCTCTCGATGGAGCTGCCGGGGAGGATATCGTGGAAGGAGTTGATCAGGACGGCGTCCCAGGCGGGCCCCAGTTCGGAGGGGGGGGTTGCCAGGGCGGCGGCGAGGGCGCTGTCGGTCGCCTCGGCCCGGGTCAGCAGGGCCTCGGTGGCGCGGAACGCCGTCTTGAGCTTCGCCACCGAGACATAGCAGCCGCGCAGGCAGAAGTTGAGTTCGCCGCGGTGAACCGGGAGGAAGCCCTCGTCCCCTTTGCTCTCCAGCTCCCGGCGCAGGGCCGCGAAGAACGGGTGCAGGCCAGAGTGGACCACGGCAATCTCGGGGTGGGCGTCAGCCCAGGCCGCAATGTCCCGCAGGGTCCGCCGCGTGGGCCCGCCGCCGTGGTCTCCCAAGCCGTAGAAGACCCCCACGTGATGCAGGCCCGAGGTCTCGGCCATGGCCAGCACTCCGTCCAGGCGCCGGGGCATCTCCTCGCGTTCGCAGCCGTACCAGCCCGGGCACGGCCGGTAGGCCAGGATGCGGTTGCCGGCGCCGCCCTCCCACCAGAACGCGGGGCGGGCCAGCGCCACCTGGGCGCCGGAGGGCCGGGTGAAGGCGAAGCCGCGCATCCCGGCCTCGGCCAGGATGTCCGGCAGCCCGGCGCTGTGTCCGAAGGAATCCGCGGCCCAGGCGATCTCGGCCGCGCGGCCGAAGCGCGAGCGGAAGTAGGCCTGGGAACGGGCGAAATGGCGGCAGAGGGTCTCGGTTCCGGTGAGGTTGGTGTCGGGCTGGATGTGGGTGCCGCCGGCCACGTCCCAGCGTCCGTCGGCCACGCGGCGCCGGATGCGGGCAAAGGTCTGGGGGTCGTGTTCTTCGATGTGGCGGTAGAGGAGTGCCTCGCCGCGGACGAAGGTCAGCTCGGGGAATTCGTCCATGAGGTCGAGGATGGCCCGGGAGGTGATGATGGCCTCGTTGAGCCCCTCGCGCCAGTTCCACAGCCAGACGGGGTCGAGGTGGGCATTGCCGATGAGGTGGAAGGTGAAGCGGGGCGCCATGAACGGGGACCTCCTTGTCTGGGGCCGGCCGGCGGCCCGGCATCAGTCGTAGGAACCGAGTTCCTTGGCGACGCGTACGATGCGGCGGTAGTTCTCGAGGCTGACGCTGTCGGGGATGGAATGGTCCTCCTGGAAGATGTAGCCGCCGCCGGCCTTGAGCACCGGCAACAGACGCCGGATCTCCGCCTCGATGCGGTCGATGTCGTCCCACAGCATGGCATTGAGGCCGCCGTGGAGGACCAGGCGGTCGCCCCAGGTCTGCTTGAGGGCAACGGGGTCCATGCCGGCCTTGACTTCGAGGGGATTGAGGGCGTCGAGCCCCATGTCCACGAGCTCGGGGACGAAGGCGTTGATGTTGCCGCAGGAGTGCAGGTGCGCCACGATGCCCTTGGCGTGTGCCCAGTCCACGGCTTGCTGCTGCAGGGGTTTGAGCAGTTCGCGGTACATGGCCGGCGAGAAGAAGGTGCCGTTGCGGTAGCCCATGTCGTCGCACCAGCCGATGCCGTCGAAGGTGTACCCCTCGTCCCAGATCATCTGCAGCAGGCGCAGGCTGCATTCGAGTTCGGTGGCGAAGATGTCCCGCACCAGCTCCGGCTCCTCGGCCATCCAGGTCAGGAAGGTCTCGGTGCCCACGACGCGCGCGTGGGTGACGTCGAAGCCGAACCAGAGGCCGCCCTGGATCCACCATCCCTTGTCGCGCCAGGTCCGGTAATGGGCTTTGAGATGGTCCCAGTTGACCCGGTCCCGGCCGATGACCATGCGCGCCTTGGCCTGCTCCCAGGTATCCCGGTCCACGATGGTGCGGCCCAGCCAGTGGGGAGTCGAGCTGGCCCGTTTCCAGTTCATGGCGGTGGTTCCCCAGGCGTCGAAGCGGATGATGTACTCCTCCGTCTCTTCGACCACCCGGGCCGGGTAGCGCGGGCTGATGTCTCCGCCGACGCCCACCACCCGGTCCAGTCCGAAGTACTCGACGAAATCGGCTCCTTCGGGCATGCCTTCGCGGCGCCAGCGCGCGAGGGTTGTCCCCCAGGGCCCCCCCAGGATGGGTACGCGGTCCGCGGCCCGGTGGGCATACATGCGCCGGATGCGTTCACGGGTGGTCATTGCGCTCATGCGGGATGTCTCCAGCAACGCCCGTACCCAGCCGGACCATTCCCGGGCCCCCGTCCGGGGTTGGTGCGGCCGGCGTGGTTTCAGCGGCCCGGGGGCGTTCGGGGGCCGCCGTCGTCCGCCGGCGGGGCGTCCGGGGGCGGGGAGGTACGTTCGTCTCTCCTATCCGTTCCGGCCAGACAGGATCCACTGCGCGGGTCGCGCCTGGGGCAGAAAGCACAGGCCCCGGTACCCTGGCCGCGCACCATGCGGACGGCACAGCGGACCACGAAGACCAATGCCAGCAACAGGATCAGCCCCGTACCGACGTACTGCCAGCTCATGCTTCACCTCCTGGCGCGGGGTGCCCCGGCGCGGGAACCGGCATCACGTCCCCAGGCCGAAGAGCAGCCCGACACGGTACACCAGCACGGCCACCGCAAAGGCCAATGCCGTACTGTAGCACGTGGAAAACGCGGCCCAGCGCCATGACCCACTCTCCCGCGCGATGGTGATCACGGTAACCAGACAGGGCGCATAGAGCATCACGAAGAGGATCAGGGCCAGGGCACGCAACGCGTTCCAGTCGGGGTCGGCCCGCAGGGCCCGGACCAGGGGCAGGGACTGGTATCCGGTACCTTCCGCAGTCTGGCCGGCATGGCCCATGTGGTAGGCCATGCCCAGGGTACTGACGATGACTTCCTTGGCGGCGACGCCGCCGATCAGCGCGATGCTATCCCGCCAGTCGAACCCAGCCCAGCTCGCCAGCGGTTCCAGGAAACGCCCGAGCCTGCCCGCGAAGCTGTGCAGCAGGCGTTCCCTGGCCTCGTCCGCGCCGATGGCATCGATTGCCTCGAGGTAGCGCGCCAGGGCTTCGGCGGCCCGTTGCAGTTCGGGGTCATCGGGTCGGTCGAGCCCCCTGGCGCAGCGGGCGAGGAGTTCGGGAAGGGATCGTGCCTGCGCCTGGTCCGGCCGGGCCGCTTCCGTGCGGTCCTCCACGGCATCCCGGGCCGCCTGCACGGTATCGCGCAGGCCGGCGCCCGCGGTCAGGTGGGCGAACCGGGTCGTTTCGAGATGGGTGCGGAGTGCGGTTTCCGCGGCCGTGCGGCGGGCCTCGAAGACCCGGGCGTCCGACCTGGGGAAGTACATGAAAGCCCAGAGCAGGATGCTGACCCCGAGGATGACCGTGCCCGCCTTGCGGATGTACATCCAGCTCCGTTCCAGGGCACTGCGCAGAATATTGCGGAGGACCGGGATGTGATAGGGCGGCAGTTCCATGACGAAGGGAGTCTGTCCGCCGCGGACCACCGTCTTGCGCAGCAGCAGTGCCGCGAGGAGCGCGAAACACCACGAGAGGGCCGCGAGCAGCCACAGCATCTCCCCCTGCCAGCGGCTGAAGAAGGCGGCAATCAGCATGGCGAAGACGGGCATCTTGGCGCCGCAGTTCATGAACGGCACCACCAGCATGGTCGTCAGGCGGTCCTTCTCCTCCCGCAGGATGCGTGTGGCCAACACGCCCGGCACCGCGCATCCCCCGGCGATGCCCCCCGACACGATCAGCGCCAGGATGCTCTTGCCCTGCAGGCCGAACACCCGCAGTACGCGGTCGAGCACGAACGCGATGCGGGCGATGTACCCCGAATCCTCGATCAGCGCCAGGAACAGGAACATAAAGAAGATCAACGGGACAAAGCCCATGACCCCCCCCACGCCGGCAATGACGCCGTCATCAATCAGCGACCGCAGCGGTCCCGGCCCCATCCGCACCGTCAACCCCGGAAGAAGCTCCTCGAAGAACCAGGCGGACACCCCCACCGGCGTCGTCCAGCCCCCCTTCCAGGGGATGAAGCGCCAGCCGTCCGCCAGGACAAAGGTGGCCTTGAAGGTCAGGAACACGACCAGGGCCACGACCGCGAGCCCCAGGAAACGGTTGCAGACGATGGTATCGATGGCATCCGTCACGGTGGTGCCCCGGTCCGAGACTCTGACACAGTCCCGCATGACGCCGGCGGCATGGCCGTAGCGATGTTCGGCGATCAGCGTGGCGGGGTCTTCCCCCTCGCGTGCCAGGATGCGGGCCACCTGGCGCTGGGCCGCGTCCAGCACGGGGGTGGGACCATCGGCCTCGGCGCGGACGCGTTCGACGGCCCGGGCGTCCTCTTCGAGGAGCTTGACGGCGAGCCAGCGCACGGAGTAGACGCGGCTCAGCGCGGCATCGGCGGCCACGGTCCGGGCCACTGCCTCGATAGCCTCCTCGATCACGGCTCCGTACTTGACCCGCAGGGGTTCCTGGGGGATCTCGCCGCGGCCCGTGCGGACGAGGGTTTCGAGCAGTTCGGTTCGGCCGCTCCGTCGGTGCCCCACGGTGGCCACCACGGGTACGCCGAGATAGGCCGAGAGCTTGGCCATGTCGATGCGGATGCCGCGCTGGACCGCGATATCGTGCATGTTCAGCGCCAGCACCATGGGCCGTTCCATCTCGGCCAACTGCATGGCCAGGTAGAGGTTGCGTTCGAGGTTGGAGGCATCCACCACGTCGAGGACGATGTCGGGGTGTTCCTCGACGATGACCGTGCGCGCAACCACCTCCTCCATGCTGTAGGCGGTGAGGGAATAGGTCCCGGGCAGGTCCACCATGCGCAGGCGACAGGGACCGGAAGCCACCATTCCCTCCCGCCGTTCGACGGTGACGCCGGGGTAGTTGCCCACCGTGTGATTCGCCCCGGTGAGCATGTTGAACAGGGTCGTCTTGCCGGCGTTGGGATTGCCTGCCACCGCCACCAGAAAGGTCATGGGAGATGCGGGGGGGGCCTGGAGCTGCTCCGAACTCATTCGCAGTCCACCTCGATGAGGGCTGCCTCGTTGCGCCGAATGGCCAGGTGATACCCCTTCACCAACACCTCGATGGGGTCCCCCAACGGCGCCCGACGCTCGACCACCAGCGAGGTGCCTTTCGTCACCCCCATGTCCAACAGCCGCTGTCGGATGGCGCCGCCTCCCGGAAGCATACGCGTGATCCGCACCGACACTCCCTGCGCCGCCTCGGCCAACGTGCGTGACATGCCGCCGTCATCCCTCCGGGGCTGTGGTTCCCGGCTTCGCCACGATCACCTTGGCGGCCTCCTGCCGCCCCAGGACGATGCGACCGCCGCGGACCTCCAAACTCACCGGGCCGTCCGCCCGAACGACCTTCACCACGGTGCCCTGAACCAGCCCCAGCTCGTGCAGGCGCTGACGCACCCCGCGGCCGCCGATCACCTCCACCACCTCCAGGCACTCGCCGCGCAGACAGGCCGCCAGACTGCGGGTCACCGGTATGGCCGCCGCACAATTCCGGCACACGCCGCGGATCTCGAGCTTGTGCATCAGGGGGGTGAACCCGTAGGCCTCACAGGTCCGCTGCTGCCCCGACTCGATGTCGTCGTTGAAGAACTCGACGATGGCGCCGCAGCGGACGCAGATGAGGTGGTCGTGGTGGTTGTCCAGATGCAGGTGTTCGTAGTAGGTGTGGCCGTCGAGGTATGTCCTCTGGGCCACGCCCAGCTCGCAGAGCAGGCGCAGCGCCCGGCGGACGTGTCCCAGGTCCAGGGCCGGGTCCCCGGTCAGCACCAGCAGATCCTGTTCCGTGACGTGTTTCTCGGCGTTCAGAAACGCAGCCGCGATGCGCGACTCCTCCGGCAGCAGCTCCTGCCCGAGGTCCCGGACAACCCGGGCGAAGTGCTCCCGCAGAATGCGGTTCCGACGTTCCCAGTTCATGCCGGGGATTCCGCTCCCTTCCCGAGGGCTGCCCGACCCCTCCGTGAACGACGGTAGGCCGAAAACGCCGAGGCCAAGTCCGGGCAGGGACCCGCCTCCTGGGTGAAATCCACGAACAGCAGCAGACGATCCAGGCTGGAACGGTCAATCGCATGCTCGAGCCGACACGCGTTCGCGTCGGCAACCGCCGAATCCAACCCCAGAATGTCCCGCAGAAAGCGACGCAACACACGATGACTGCGGCAGACTTCCCCCGCCAGACGACGCCCCGCCGGCAACAACGTCGCTGTCCCGTAGGGCTCGTGCGCCACCAAACCCTTCGCGGAAAGAACCCGCAACGCCGCCGTCACCGTCGACTTGTGCACCCCGACACGACGGGCAATCGCGCCCACTCTCGCCCCACTCCCGTCCGCCGAGAGCTCGGCAATCGCTTCGAGGTAGTCTTCCTGGACCTTGGTGACACCACCCAACACCGCTCTGCCTCGCGACCAACCCCCTCCCGCCGCCGCATTCCCCAGATTGTTTGATGACCAAAACAATATAGGCCGGGACGGGGCCCGGTCAAGGGGTTTGGCGGCGGATTCGTACTGCCGCAGTCCAATCCGAGAACCGTTTCCCCTGGAGGGCGACGCTCCGCGGAGCCGTTCCCCGCGTGCCGCCCGGGGACCGTGCGGCCTACTGTAGGGCGACGCTCCGCGGAGCCGAGAGATGCCCGCGAGGACGCGGGCGGTCCAGTCCCCTGGAGGGCGACGCTCCGCGGAGCCGAGAG
>JAFGRS010000148.1 GCA_016935045.1 Lentisphaeria bacterium
GGGACGGAAATCTGCTCGTCCCGTTCCGCACGTGGCGCAACACCATCACCGGCCAGGCATCGAGGGAGCTCACCGATCTGTTCCAATTCAACATTCCGCAGCGATGGAGCATAGCCCACCTCTACCAGGCCCTATTGAACAGGGAACCCCACGTGGAAGAGATCGGCCATCTGACGACGCTGGCGGGCTATGTCCATTGGAAATTGACCGGACGAAAAGTGTTGGGCGTCGGCGAGGCATCGGGCATGTTCCCCATCGATGGCGGGACCCACGACTATGACCGGCGCATGATGGACCTGTTGGACGTGCGGCTCGCGGCGGAAGGGATCCCCTGGAAGCTCCGGGACGTCCTGCCCCAGGTCCTTGTCGCGGGAGAGGTCGCAGGGTTTCTTACGCAAGAGGGCGCGAGGCTGCTCGATCCCGCGGGATGGTCTCCCGCGGGAACCCATCCCGCGGGAAGCGATGCCGCGGGGCAGCTACAAGCGGGCATCCCCCTCTGCCCGCCGGAGGGGGACGCCGGCACGGGCATGGTGGCGACCAACAGTGTCGCGGAGCGAACGGCCAATGTCTCGGCGGGGACATCCGTCTTTGCCATGATCGTTCTGGAAAAGCCCCTGTCGAAAGTGTATCCCGAGATCGACATGGTGACGACGCCCACGGGCAGGCCGGTGGCCATGGTCCACAGCAACAACTGCACCTCCGATCTCAACGCCTGGGTGGGCCTGTTCGGCGAATTCGCCGAAACGCTCGGCGTCCAGATCGACCAATCAAGGCTGTTTGAGCTGCTGTACCAACAGGCGCTGGCGGGCGATGCGGACGGCGGCGGGCTCCTCGCCTACAACTATCTTTCGGGCGAGCACATCACGCACCTGGAGGAGGGGCGGCCCCTGCTGGTCCGCACGGCCGGGAGCCATTTCACCCTGGCGAACCTGATGCGCGTGCACCTCTTTTCGGCGCTGGGGGCGCTAAAGAGCGGCCTGGACATCCTCTTTGAGCAGGAGCAGGTCAAGGTCGACCAGGTTCTGGGGCACGGTGGCTTTTTCAAAACGAGGGACGTGGGCCAACGGATCATGGCCGCAGCGATGAACGTCCCCGTTTCCGTGATGGCGACCGCGGGTGAAGGCGGCGCGTGGGGCATCGCCCTGCTGGCCGCCTATATGCTCCACAGGACAGGAGAGGAGCCCCTGGAAGACTATCTCGCCAACAGGGTTTTCGCCGGAAGGGTCGGCACGACGATGCCGCCTGACCGAACGGACGTCGCCGGCTTTGCGGCGTTCATGGAACGCTACAGGGCCGGCCTGATCATCGAACGGGCCGCCGTCGAGGGACTAAGGTAGCCCCCCTGTTCCCCGGATTGGTGCAAGCGTCAGCGGCGCGATCCGGCGAGGGCGGGTGCATACGCATTTGAGGCAAACATGCTCGGAGAACTGAAAGAACAGCTTGTCCAGCTCCACCTCGAGCTGCCCAAGAACCACCTGGTCGCCTGGACCAGCGGGAATGTCTCGGCGCGGGATGCCGAGACGGGGCTCGTGGTGATCAAGCCGTCCGGCGTGCGCTACGAGGACCTGCGCCCCGAGCACATGGTCGTCGTCGATCTGGCAGGCAACGCCGTGGAGGGCGACCTGAAGCCATCGTCGGATACGGCCAGCCACCTGTACATCTATCGCCACCGGCCCGACGTGGGCGGCGTGGTGCACACCCATTCGCCGTATGCTACGGCCTTTGCCGCGGTGGGCCGCCCCATCCCGGTGGTGCTGACCGCCATCGCCGACGAGTTCGGGGGCGCCATCCCCTGCGGGGACTTTTGCCTGATCGGCGACGAAGCCATCGGCAAGATGGTGATCGATTGCATCGGCGAGTCGCCGGCAGTGCTGCTCAAGAACCACGGCGTATTCACCGTGGGCAAGACGGCCGAGACGGCAGTCAAGGCCGCCATCATGACCGAGGGCAATGCCCGCACCGTGTGGCTGGCGCTGCAATTGGGCATCCCCGACGAAATCCCGGCCGAGGACGTGGCCCGCCTGCACCACCGCTACACCCACGTCTACGGCCAGTAGCCCACCGAAGGAGTCCCGAACTTGTTCGGGCAGGCCGGGATCAGGACGAAGAGACCTTCTGGTAGCTCTCCCGCTCCATGGCCCGCACCTCGACCGTGACCTGCACGTCGAGGGCTTGCAGCGAAGGCGCGTAATAGTCCGCCAGGACCTCCAGGCAGGCGGCCGCCACCTCCCGGTGCTGCTCCGGCGTGCGGCCGGACAGCAGCCCCACCTCCAGGTGGACGAACGCCCCGTTGACCGCTCCCTCGCCTACGCGGAAGGTATCCCGCGAGACGGCCCGGCTCTTGCAGGCCCCGACACTGACGCCCGCCGTGCGGGCCACGGCCTCGTGCAGGCGGGCGAACAGATCGTCAAACAGGACCGGCTGGCTGATGTTGCCCGAAACCTCGAGCCATAGCTGCGGCATATTAGTACTTGCGCACCACCGAGCGGTAGGCCGCCGGCACCCGGCACTGGATTAGTTGTAGCTCTTCGCGCGTCTTGCGCACGGCGTCCAGGTCGACGGTGGCCACGGCATAGCCCTCGATCTCTTCGTCCATGGAAGCATACACCTCGCCCCGCGGCCCGACGACCATGCTCTCGCCGAAAAAGTGATAGCTGTA
>JAFGRS010000867.1 GCA_016935045.1 Lentisphaeria bacterium
GACACGGACGCAATCCTTGATTCTGATAAGGCAAGGACATAGAGTATTTCCTTGATTACCCGTCATTCAAGGAGGCAAGCCGCATGATCACGAAGGTCACCGGGAAGAACCAGGTCACCATTCCCGCCGTCCTGGCTCGCGAGTTCGACATCCATCCCGGTTCCGAACTCGAATGGCGCCGCGGTCCCGGCGCGGATACGCTCCAGATTCGGGTGCTGCCGTCACCCGAGGCGGCGCTGCGGGAGGTGCAGGAGTTGGTCGGCGCCTACCGCATCGACCCGTCCAAGGCATTGGCGGATCTGGAGAGGATGCGCGAGGAAGAAGACCCCGAATCCGACCCGCCGGGGGGAGAGCCCAGATGACGCCGACCTACCTTCTGGATACATCGGTCCTGGTGCTCCACGCGCTGCGCGGCGAGGGGCACGCCTTCGTGACCGACTGCCTGCGCAAGGGAGCATCCGTCTGCGCCCTGACGCTTTTCGAGTTCGCGCTCGTTCTGCGCCGACAGGGGGTGACGACAGAACACGCCGGGCGCGTCCTCGCCACCTATCGCGGCCAGGTCCAGCGCGTCCTGCCCGTGGACGAAACCGTCGCCCTGCAGGCCCTGGAACTGCGGGAACGCGCCTCGGCGAGGCTCCCCATCGCCGACGCCTGCATCGCTGCCTGCGCGGTCTGCCACGGCCTCTGCCTGCTGCATTGCGACCGCCATTTCGCGGCCCTGCCGCCCGATACCCGGGCCCAGGATATCCGTAGCCTCTAACCCAGGAGAAAGGAACATCGAACCATGGAAACCCGAATCCTCACCCTCTTCACCCGCACCCCGCTCCACGTCGGCGCCGGCAACTCCGTCGGCGCCGTCGACGCCCCCATCCTCCGGGAACGACACACCCGCTTCCCCATCATCTCCGGCTCCAGCCTCAAGGGCGTCCTCGCCGACCTCTGGGCCGATGACGCCAACCTTGAACGCACCGACAAGGGCGACCACGTGCGCAAACCCGATGGCGACGCCTCCTGGCTCTTCGGCGCCGAGGACGCCAAGCACGCCGGCGCCCTCCTCGTCGGCGAGGCCAGACTCCTCGCCTTCCCCGTGCGCTCCGCCAAGGGCTGCTTCGCGTGGATTATGTGTCCCACGATCCTGCGCCGGGCCGTGCGTGACGGGGTGCTGAAGGGCATCGCCGTCGAGACCGTGCCGGACGTGGCCGACGACCGTGCCCTCTGGCAGGATGGGGCCGTTGTCGCGCACCACGAGGAGGTCATGCTCGAGGAGTATGTCGTTGGCAGGGAGAACGCACTGCCCGCACAGATCGCCGACGCCTTCGCGGCGCTGCCCGTCGACGACCCCGTCTGGACCGGCGCCGCTTCGCGCCTCGTGCTCGTCAGCGATGGGATGATGGGGTTCTTCTGTTCCGCCGCATGCGAGGTGGCTCAGCACGTCCGGATCAATGACGCGACGGGGACCGCTTCCGAGGGCGGCCTCTTCAACCAGGAAAACGTTCCTGCCGAAACCCTCTTCTACGCCGTGCTCTGTGCCCACAACGGCTGGGGGCGCTTCTCGACCGGGGAGCAACACCGGGCGGCCGACGCCCTCGGGGCGCTCGGGGACAGACTCGCATCCCGGCAACATCTGCTGCAGATCGGCGGCGACGAGACAACGGGACTGGGCTGGTGCTCGGTCACCCTCGCGGAGGTGAAGTAGACATGAAAAACATGGACCAGACCCGCGCCCGCAGCGCCCTGGACTGCACCACCCAGTGCGGCGCGGAGGGACGTTCCGTCCTGCAGCAGCCGGGCGAGGGCAACTGCCTCAGCGGCTATCCGTCCCTGATCCTGGGCAATGGGCTTCTGCCCACTCTGGCCTTCAGCATCGACAAGGGCAGACAGCACCGGAGGGTCGCGAACGCCATCGCCTACCACCTCGATGTGGTGGGAATCGTGCGGCACAGCGACCCGACGGCGGAAACCCTCCGCGATGCCCTGTCGGATCGCGGGGCGGACGCACTCCTGCTGCAACGCGCGACGGATGAGACGCTGGCGTTTCTCTCCTTTCTGAAGAGGTTCGCGTCATGATTTGCGCCACCCCCAAAACCAGAGAATTCTGGGGAGCCGTCCGAGGACTGCACGAGCATGCCCGCTCGCTGGCGGCCGCCAAGATGATCGACTTCCCGGACGGCGACCGGGACAACGGCTGGCGCCGCCGAAGCTGCGAGGCCATCCGCGACGGCAGGGCCATCACCGACAAGCTGGGCTCGTGGTGCGCGTTCTGCCGGTCCCTCCCGGCGCGTGAAGGCGGGTTGCTCTTCGCCCGGCTCCGGGCGCCGCTCGCACTGAACCTGGCGGGGGGCGTCCTGGAGAACGGGGGGCTCTCGCTGGACCGCAATTCGGGACTCCCGTTCATCCCGGGCAGCAGCGTCAAGGGCTGTGCCCGGAAGGCAGTCCTAATCCGGCTGCGCGAAGAACCCGACCCCGAAGGGAAAGCAAAGCTGGTGGAGCAGATTGCCCGGGTGTTCGGCTGGAGTGACGGGGACTGGAAGGATGGCCGGCGCCCTGGCGCAGATGGCGGCGCGGAGTACTACTCGGACCTCTGCTACGCCTGCGACCGTCACTGGCCGTATGTTCGCATGGCCGTTGCGACGCGCCTGGCGGAACGCCTGACGCTGAACGTCACGCGTAGTGAGCGCCCCTGGGAACGCCTGCCCAGCGCGGCGGGTGCCATCCTCTTCCTCCCGGCCTACCCGTTCCAGAAGGACCCCGGCATCGACCTCGATATCGTCACGCCGCACCATATGGGCTACTACCAGGGCGACCCCGAGTTCGCAGCGGCCCCCGACACCGAGGAGCCGAAGCCCAGCATCTTCCCGGTGGTCCCCTGTCATGCAGGCCCCGTCTTCCTGTTCACCCTCGCCCCCGCCGCAAAGGCAGCACCGCAAGACCTGGCATGCGCCAGGGAATGGCTTCGCGAGGGCTTGACCCTGTGGGGCATCGGCGGCAAGACCTCCTCCGGCTACGGCTGGTTCGAAGCATCGGAGGAGTTGGATCGCGAGCAACTGGTCGTGCTCCGCGAGAAGGATAGAGCGGCACAGGCGGCGGAAGCCCTCCGCCTTGCCGAAGAGAGGCGCACGCGCGAAGAAGAAGAGGCACGACGCCGCAAGGCCGAACTGCAGAGCCTGCCTCCCGATCAGCGCGCCCGGGCCGAGGTGCAGGAATGGAACGACGCCCTCTTCCGCACCCGACTGGAACACTTCGCCAACGAACGGAAAAAGGGTGGCCCGGCCGACGACCACCAGCGCATGGCAATCATCGAGGCCCTCCGAGGCCCGCGCCGCACGCTGTGGACCGAATTCAGGGCCGCCGCCACGGCAGGCGCCGCGGCAAAGACCGTCAACCTGATCTACAAGTTCTGCAAGGACAGGGGACTCGACAAGCCATGAACCAGGCCACCTACTCCTTCGAACTCATCACGCCCTGCTTCTGCGCCGGCGCCGATCCGACCCGGGCCGAAATCCGCGTCCCCTCGATCCGCGGCCAATTGCGCTGGTGGTTCCGGGCCCTGGGGGGCTTTGGTTCCATGCGCGGAATCGCCGTCCGCGAGCAGGAGTGCATGGTGTTCGGCTCGACTGCCGGCGAAACGGGTCGAGCCAGTCCGCTGATTCTGAGGCTGGACCGACCGATCTCGTCCCGAGTTGTCATGGATTCGGATGCGATGGATGCGCCGGTTCTGAGTGACAAGGGGTACCTGCTTTTCCCTCTCCGGAGCAACCCGAAGAAGGGTGTGTACGCAGGTCGCGGTGTGTTCCCCGCGTCGGCCTTGCCCAGGTTCGATCTCCATGTCGTTTGGCGCGGGCCTGAGGGGCTCTGGGCGGACATTCAGGCGCTCCTTGGGCTCTTTGGCCACCTTGGGTCTCTCGGCTTCCGTTCCCGCCGGGGTATGGGCGCCCTGGCCTTTGCACACGATCCGCCGGACCTGGCCGGGGCTCTCCGGCACTTCAGCAATCCTCAAGGCGTTCGCATACGCACCATGGATGCTGCCAGCGCTGACGACGCCATCGTCAAGCTGGCCCGATGGCTGAAAGACTGGCGAGCCCATGGGCGCACTACGGACCACCCCACTGCCCGTGCACCGGCACCGCCTCACAACAGCGGCTTCCCTTACGCAAAGGCGGATCACGACCAGGGCGCCAACGCACTGGCGGCGACCGGCAGAGCGCCAAACGGCCCGACCTTCCGTCCAGCGTTGGGACTGCCCGTCGTACAGTTCTTCAGCTCCAGGAGCAGGCCCAACGTCGTCAACTGGGAGCAGGGCCGCGGCAAAGGCAACGAGGCCAAGGGACGCTTCGCGTCGCCCGTCGTTCTCCGTCCGCACCGCGATGCCCGGGGCCATTGGCGTGCGCTCGTTCTTTTCATCGAACGACACCGTTGGCCCACGGATAGACCGGTGTACCTCAACGGGCAGGCCTACCCCGTCGCGCTGGCGCTCTATGAGGCCATGCAGCAAGACAAACGACTGGAGCGGTTCCCATGACCCCATGACCCCATGACCCCATGACGCATGGGGGGTGGGGGAGGGACGGTCCCGCCGGGATCCCGGTTCCCCTCTCCCGCCCTGCGTCATTGCGTCACCGGGTCATTGCGTCATCCCCCCCCCGAAACAAAGAAAGCCATCGCCATGAACGACACCACGCTGATCCACCTCGTCAGTCAGCAGACCATGCAGAACCTGCTGCCCATCCTGGCCCTGCGGCCCCGGAAGGTGGTGCAGGTCCTCAGCGGCCACAGCCGGTTCCCGGCCGTGGCCAGGGATCTCGAACGGGCCCTGGACCGGGTTGCTCTCGCCTCTGCCGGCGGGGCTCCCCGGCCCGAATGCGAGACCGTCCCCGTTCCGGGCACTTCCCCCGGCATCGAGCAGACGGCCAAGGTCCTCCACGGGGTGGCGGACGCGAACCCGGATTGCATCCTCAACATCACCGGCGGCACCAAGCTCATGTCCATCGCCGCCTGGCAGGTGGCCACCGGCCGTGACAAGCCGTGGCTCTACTGCGACACCCAGATGCAACGCTTCGTCTGTACCCCCCATCCGCAGCTATCGGGCGTGCCGCCCTTCGACCGGGTGGTCGCGTCGCTGACGGTCGACGTGGTCATGGCCGCCCATGGCGCCGGGACCGGCCGGACCCCCGGCACACCCCTCACTCCGGAGCGACTCGCCTTCGGCCGGGAAACCTACCGCCTGCGCGCCGCGAACCCGGCC
>JAFGRS010000149.1 GCA_016935045.1 Lentisphaeria bacterium
GCGCTCGCCCAGAGCCCGGGATCTCGCCCGGAGGATTGCCTTCCGGCAGCTGGGCCTGGCGGAACTGGCCCGCAGTCCGGTTCTGGCTGGCAGCATCCAGTTCCTCCGTCGCGCAGCCTTCGGCGGACAGCCCACCGAGGAGCAGGACGCCCTCCTGTGGGACTCGGGGTCCCGCGCCTGCGATGCCTACACCAGGGGCAATCTGCCGATGCCGCTGCTGGTGCAAATGGCGCTGGCCTGGCAGGGGATGACCAACACCCTCGGCTGGGCAGGCGCCGCCTCGGGACTGCCGCCCGAACTCCGCGGACCGGGTGCCTATATCCTGGGCTGCCGCTACCGCCGACTGGGCCGGGCCGAAGACGCCCGCATGCTCTTCGAGACCGCACGGGCCGAGGCCCGCGAGAACGCCCTCCTGGCCAGGTTGGCGGATGCCGAACGGGCCAGGCAGACGGCGGCGCCGGGCAAGCCGTGATCCCCGGCCCGCGAGCCAAGACCGCCGCGGGTATGGGCGCCGCCGGCCCGGGTGCACGCTACCTCCGCCGGCGCTCCCACCAACGTCACCGTATTTCGGTTCGCGAGCACGCAGGGGGGGCGCCGGGCCCCGGCGGCACGGAGAGTCCCGCCAGCCATTCCGGGGTGATTCTCTTCCCCACCAGGAAGAACTTGCGGTCCGGATGCCAGAGGATGTCCTGCCCGCCGCGCGACGTCATGGACGGGTATACCCCCAGGTCCGTGCGGGAGGTCGGCCCGATGCCCACCCCGTCGTGGGTCATGAACTGCCGTGAGGCGCTGAACCACACGGGCTGGTCGGCATGGGCGCGGAATTCGCCGACGGCGAGATAGGCCGGCCAACGGTTGTGGGCCGAGTCCTCGTAGCGAAGACCGTCCCGGCGCAGATGGTGGAGAAGCACATAACGGCCGTCGTGGAGCCTGTAGATCGGGCAGCAGCAGATGGGTTCCTCGATCACGGGACCATGGTCCCGGCGCAGCAGGGGGCGCGGATTGCACCAGGTCTCGCCGGCATCCCCGGACAGACTGTACCAGATGTACCCGGTGACCGTGCGCATGGTGCAGAAGAGGCGTCCGTCGGGCAACGGCGTCAGGCTCGGTTCCTGGGCGACGCTATTGAGCGGGTCCAGGTAGAAGGGGACCCGCAGGGCCCGATCTCCCCAGGCGCTGAAGCCGAGGAGGATGTCCTTCGGCTCGGGGTCGCTGTCCAGGTTCTCGAAGCGCATGAACTCGACCACGGACTCCGCCGACCACCAGATCGGCTTGCCGGCCCCGTCGGTGGCCAGGGGGCGCCGTACCCTCGGACTCAACCAACGCGTGTAGCCGACATAGTACTTCCCCCGACTGAGACGCTCCGGCTTCTGCCAGACAATCCAGTTGCCGGGGTACTGAGGCTCAGGATGATCGTAGGGACCGCGCGGCATGGGAACCGTCTGAGGAGAAGACCAGGTCCGACCGCCGTCGTCGCTGAACCTGCCGTCCATCGTGCCCGTCATCTGGTGGTGGAAGTCCACCAGACCCCGGTGCTGGTTCCAGAGCACGTAGATGCGGCCCGAGGCGGTCACCATCGGGAATCCCCAACTGGCCTGGTAGCCTTCCCCCTTGACGGCCGGGCCCGCCAGCCGCAACGGCGGACTCCAGCTCCCACCCTCGTCCTCCGAACGTGAGAAAACGATGCGGTGATCCCCGTAACCCTCGTGATGGCTCTGCGTCCACACGGCCATCAGAGAGCCGTCCGGGCCGTCGAAGACCAGGAAATGCTCGTTCCCGGTGTCGTGGGTCGTGCCATCGAGACTCCCGGGCATGTAGACCAGATAGTCCGGCTGCGTACGCTGTGCCTCGGAACGCAGGATCCCGGCAACACGGTCGTCCATGGCGCTTCTCCTTCAGCCTTTGATGTCCTTGCACGTCTGCTCACAACACCGGCGCCGCCGCAAGATGAGGGTGATGCCAGGCAGGCGCCCGAAGGTATGGAACCGACGAGGTACGACGCGGATGGCCGTGCGCCGCCTCGACCCGAAGGGCTGCGTCCCTTTTGGTCGCCGGCGTCGTTGGTTCCGTCGGGACGTACCGACGGGTACGCCCGCTCCTTCCCGCCTGGCCGGCGAGCAAAAGGAACTGCAGCAGAATGTGAAGTTGTATCCGCGCCGGCCCTATGGGTTCACCTTGCCTTCCGCCGAGTACGGTGTTCGGAGCCTGGTCCAACGACATGACCGTCCCCAGCCTGCGCCCGGGGGATGGCGCCTCGGTATCCGGGGACAACACGGCAATCTACCTCCACCCCGGGCAGACAGGAAACCCATACCGCCGGATCGAGGCACCCCTCAGATGGTGTCCCATTCTCGCGGAGCCGGAGCCTATGGACAACCGCTGCCGGTATCATACCAGTCCAGGTGGGACGGCTGCTGAGCCGTTCCCCGATCCCTTCCCGGGTTGCCTGAAGGGTTACCCGCTCGATGCGTGCCGCGCCGCAGGCGTTTTCCGGACAGCCCCTGCCCCGCCGTGACCGGAAAACAGGTGCCCGCCCGGCTCCCTCCCCCGCAGGCGTTTTCCGGACAGCGCCTGCCCCGCCGTGACCGGAAAACAGGTGCCCGCCCGGCAGGACAGCGGACAGGACATGGGTTTGCCGAGACGTGGACGGGACGGTTTTCGGTGCTATGCTGGCGAGTGCCGGCGGGAGCAGGCGGGCGGGGTCGATCGGAGTGCACGGTGATGCGGCGAGCGGGATTCCGGGTTGTGGGGGTCATGGTCATGGTCTACGCGGGAGCCGGGTTTGGTGCCGTGGAGCTGACGGAACTGCGGGTGGCGGGGGATTGGCGGATCGAGGGGCGGGTACGCCTGGCGGCGGCCGCCGGGCCGGCCCGGGAGGTGTCCTTCTCCTGTGACGTGGTTCCGGCCCAGACCGTCACGGTTACTTCGGAGCGTTATGCTCTCCTGCCCCTGTTCAATCCGAAGGCCGGCGGCTGGGTGCGGGGGGTGGGACTGCGCGGCATCAAGGCGCAGGAGTGCACCAGTCGGCACCTGCTCGATCCCGACAGTGTGGAGGTGCGGGACGGTGCGGAGCACGACGCCACGGTTTTCGAGCGGGATCGGGACTACGCCGCCGACCCGGAATGGGGCACTGTCGGGCGCCTCCCCGAGGGCCGGATCGGCGAGAAACAACCGGTTTTCATCAGCTACCGGCACGGGTTGCTGCGCCTCGACAGCGTGGTGTGGACGGCCGAGGGCCGGGCGGCCGTGATTCAGGGAGATCCTCATGCCGCGGTTCCGTTGCCCCCTGCGGCGCCTCCCGACGCCGTCCGTCTGGCCAACCTCTGGCTGCCGGGCCGTATCGCCAGGCTGACGGCGGACCACCTCTTCCCCGTGCTCGAGACGGCCTACCCGGAGCCGGCGCAGGCATCGCCGTCGCCGGCGGAGCAGTTCCTCCCGAAGACCATGGCGAAACTGCGCTCGGGCGAAACACTGCGCGTCCTGGCCTGGGGCGACAGCGTCACGGTGGGCACCTTCGTTCCGGACTGGGAGCGGAACCGTTGGCAGAACCAGTTCGCGAGCCGGCTCCGGGAACGCTATCCCAAGGCGCGGATCGAACTCCTGACCGAAGCCTGGGGTGGACGCAACACGGGCACCTACCTGGCCCAGCCACCCGGGGCCGAGCACAACTACCGGGAGACGGTCCTCGGCGCCAGGCCCGACCTGGTGGTGTCCGAATTCGTCAACGACGCGGGGCTGAACCCGGCCCAGGTAGCCGAACGGTACGGGAACTTCCTGGCGGATTTCCGGGCCATCGGCGCCGAGTGGATCATCCTGACTCCGCACTACGTACGCCCGGACTGGATGGGGCTGACCAGGGAACGCGAGATCGACGACGACCCGCGACCCTACGTGGCCGGCCTGCGGCGCTTCGCCGCCGAGAATGGGGTGGCGCTGGCCGATGCTTCGAGGCGGTACGGACGCCTCTGGCGCCAGGGGATTCCCTACAGCACCCTCATGCTCAACGCCATCAATCATCCCGACGAACGGGGCATGCGCCTGTTCGCCGACAGTCTGATGGCGCTGTTCCCTCCCCCCTGAGGAATTCTGCCTCCGGGAGTGCCCGGCCGGCCGCGCCGTACCGGCTGCCGGGCCCCGCACCCGCGGGCCAAGCCCACTGCGGGTATGGCCACTGTGGGCCCGGGTGCACGCTGCCGCCGCCGCCGCTCCCACCAACGTCACCCCGGGCACGAGTGCGAGCAAGGGGTTCCTCTGCCGGCCAAAGAAACGGCGGCCTCGCGCATTGTTCCTGGTAGCGGGACGTGCCCGTGCCGCCCGGCGCCGCGCGGTGGCGCTCCGGACCCGCAGGCGGTACTGTAGCAGCATGGAATCGAGGCCCGGTGGGTGAAGGACCTGACGCCATGACCATGAAACAACTTGCTTTCACGACGGTGACCTTCGCCGCCCTGACTGGAGCTTTCGCGGAGGAGGCCACGGACCGCGCCAAGGGCCGGCGGCTCGAGAAGGACGGCAACTTCGCCGAGGCCTACACCATCTACCGGCGCCTGGTCAGCGATCGCCGCTCGGCCGCGACCGAGGTACCGGACGACCTGGTCCGGGCGGTGCAGTGCCTCCAGCGCCTCA
>JAFGRS010000868.1 GCA_016935045.1 Lentisphaeria bacterium
ATGATCGCGGTAGTAGAGCGCCTGCTCGCAGGTGCTGTGCAGCCAGGACTGGACCCGGGCGTCGCTGTCGGTCTTTTCCGAGTCGAACTCGGCCAGGGGCGGCACGATGTCGGTTTGGAAGTCGATGGTTTCGAGGTCCACCGTACCGAAGCCGTGTTCGGCCGCGACGCGGATGGCGTTGCGGTCCCGGCGGAAGGGGGGCGTCGGCCAGTCGGCCCGGGGATCGTGCCCCATGAGCCAGGCGCCGCAGGCATCCGTGGCAACGGGGTGATCCCCCGCCAGCAGGGCGTCGCAGACGCGGGGTTCGCCGCCCCATTCCCGGCGCGCCTGGCCGGTCAGCGCATCCACGATGTTCAGACAGGGCTGCACCAGCAACCCCAGGTCCGCCAGAAACGGCGGCAGGCGCACCAGGTGATGGAAGTAGGACCGGGGACGCCCCAGGGGCGGCAGGGGACACAGGCCGAAGAGGTTCTTCAGGCTCATCGTGATGCCCGCGAAACCATGGTTCTTCATCTTGGCCACCGAGACCGCCGCATCGGCCTCCGCCAGGCAACCGTGCATCCGGTAGCGGCCAAACAGGATCCCGCCCCCGGGCACGTCGTACCAGCGCACCGGGGCATCGCTGCACTCGACATAGGTCGCCCCGAATTCCTCCAGCAGGGGCAGCATGTTGACGTCCCGGCCCGGACGTTGGTGCCCCAACAGGGTGGTGTCCGCCACCAGCAGACGGGCGGAGGTGCGTTCGCGCAGGAGGTTGAGAACGGCGCGGAAGACCGCGTCATCGACGTGTTCCTGCCGCCGGCCCGCGAAATAGCGCAGCTGTTCCGGCGGCCAGACCATGTTCGTCTTCACCAGGATGGTGCGTGCCTGGGACAGGCGTTCCCAGGATCGGCTCAAAGGGGCCGTGATCCGGCGCAGGGTCGAGAGAATCTCGTCGTCGGACGCCCGGTGGTCGCACCGTGCCGCGCGTACGCTACATGCTGTCATGGATGACTCCGATTCGGGCAGGACTTCGCCCGGCAGGGAACGTCGCCGGATGGCCGGCGGGTCGGCTGCTGCCCGGGTTCTGCCTGTTCCGCCTTTCCCACCATCCGGAGAACGGCCGTCGAGCAACGCCTGGAGCGGTCGCGTCCCGCGGCCACTGCCCCCGGGCGCCTGCAGCGGCCGCGCCTGCCTGTGCGGACACGCAGACAGGTCCCGCGGCCGCTGCTCCCGGGCCTGCGTGGGCGTTCCCTCAGGGCGGCACAACGTGGCCAGGCTGCTGCCGACGGCACGTCATTGCTTCACGGCAGATGTCCAAGCCGCACCAATATATCGTGGGGGGCAAGAGAGAAGAAGGGGCACGGCGGGCGAAAAGCAACGCCGCGGGGAGAGGGAGGTCCCGGGGCCGGGAAAGAGGAGACCCCCCGGGTGCGTCGGGAAACCCGAGGGGTCTTGGGGGAGGGAACAGCCGCCGCCGAACCGCCGTCCGGGAATGGCCCGGGCAGCGGCCGGCGCACCGGGTTCAGATGTCGAAGTAGAGGGCGAACTCCCAGGGATGGGGCCGCAGGGCAAGGGCATTGCACTCGCGGTCGATTTTGTAGTCGATCCAGGTGTCGATCACGTCCTGCGTGAAGACGTCGCCCTTGAGCAGGAAGTCGTGGTCGGCGTTCAGGGCTTCGAGGGATTCCCGCAGGCTGCCGGGAGTGGTGGGCACGTTGGCGAGTTCCTCGGGAGACATGTCGTAGATGTCGCGGTCGAGGGGTTCTCCCGGGTGGACCTTGTTCTGGATGCCGTCCAGGGCGGCCATAAGGATGGCGCTCATGGCCAGGTACGGGTTGCAGCTCGGGTCCGGACAGCGGAACTCCAGTCTCTTGGTTTTGGGGTTGTTGGAGTACATGGGGATACGGACGGCCGCCGAGCGGTTGCGGCTGGAGTAGGCCAGGTTGACGGGGGCCTCGAAGCCGGGCACCAGGCGCTTGTAGCTGTTCGTGGTCGGGTTGGTGATGGCCAGCAGGGCGGGGGCGTGCCTGAGGATGCCGCCGATGGCGAAGAGGGCCATCTCGCTCAACCCCGCGTAGCCATCCCCCGCGAACAGGGGTTTGCCCTCTTTCCAGATGGATATGTGCGTGTGCATGCCGCTGCCGTTGTCGCCGAACAGGGGCTTGGGCATGAAGGTGACCGTCTTGCCGTACTTCCGGGCCACGTTCTTGATCACGTACTTGTACTTCAGCAGCATGTCCCCCATGCTGACCAGCGGGGCGAACCGGATGTCGATCTCGGCCTGACCCGCCGTCGCGACCTCGTGGTGCTGGCACTCGATGGGCACCCCGATCTCCTCCAGCACCAGCATCATCTCGCTGCGCATGTCCTGCTGCGTGTCCGCCGGAGGCACCGGGAAATAGCCTTCCTTGTAGCGGATCTTGTAGCCACGGTTGTGGGAAATGCCGCTGCCGTCCACGTGCTCGGCGCGGCCACTGTTCCAGGCCCCTTCCTCGGAGTCCAGGAAGTAGTACCCCGAGTGCTGGTTCTGGTCAAACCTCACGTCGTCAAAGATGAAGAACTCCGCCTCCGGCCCGAAGAAGGCCGTGTCGCCGATCCCCGTGCGCGCCAGGTACGCCTCCGCCTTGCGGGCGATGTTGCGCGGGTCACGGGTGTAGTCCTCCCCCGTCACCGGGTCACAGATGTTGCACACCATCACCAGCGTCTTGTGCTCCAAGAACGGATCCACAAAGGCCGTCTCCGGAACCGGCTTCACCAGCATGTCCGATTCGTTGATCGCCTGCCAGCCGCGTATGGAACTGCCGTCAAACCCCAGACCCGCCTCGAACACACTCTCCTCCAGCTCGTGCGCCGGAATCGAAAAGTGCTGCCACAGACCCGGAAAGTCCATGAAGCGAAGATCCACAACCTTCACGTCTTCCTTCTGCATGAACGCCACAACCTCACTCGGTGTCCTGAACATGGCCTCGTCACTCCTTTCCAGTGTACCCGATGTGCCTTGGACTGCTCACCCGACGCAGCCAACCAAACCAGACAGCCCTAGAGAAAGCAGAGACCATGCCAAGTGCTGGAAAAACGTCAAAGAAAAAACTTAAACCATTCGACGGGAATCGGATAGAAATCTTCTTCAGGATTGCCGCGGGATGGCATCCCCCGACACAAAAGAACCCAAACTTGGACCTTTTCGAGCATAAAACAACAAAAGCGTTCCTTTTTTCTTGGGGTGGAGACGGGGGCTGTGACGGGGGGGGGAAGATACCGCGAACCCGGCCCGGGGCGGCCGGGCATCGCGGGCTCCAGGTAGGTCCCGCGAGCCGAGCGGGACTCTTCGAGGGATTGCGCCACTCGGCTCGTGGCGCC
>JAFGRS010000150.1 GCA_016935045.1 Lentisphaeria bacterium
CGGAAAACGGGGGGGGCCGGCCGGGGGTCCCGCCGGGGGGTGTTTTCCGGACGCCCACGCTCACCCCGTGACCGGAAAACGGGGGCCGGCCGGGGGTCCCGCCGGGGGGTGTTTTCCGGACACCCATGCCCCCCCGTGACCGGAAAACGGGGGCCAGCCATCTCCCAACGGTTCGGATTCACGGATCGTTTCGGAATGATCCGTAGCCGCGCATCTGTGCCCGCGAAGCCGCGGGCGCTCCAGACGCTTGTGAGACCATCCGCAGGACGGCATTCGGCCGTGTCCCTGTCGTCTCTGGGAGCTGGCGCTCTATTCCCCCTGTGGCGGACGCGCGCCCAGCAGTTCCCGGAGGACGCTCGCCGGCACGGACACGATCGTGCCGTGTCTTGCCCCTAGGGGCATGCGCAGGGAGGCCGCTGCATCCCGCCATGCGGTCAGGTCGCGGGAGGCCATGGCTCCGTAGTGTCCCTGGCGGTAGCAGTCGAAGTAGACCACTGCTTCGTCGCCGAGCACGATGGCGCTGGGTCCCTCGACCCATAGCCCGGGTGGGGTGAAGGGTTCGGTCACTCCCGTCCAGGGTCCCAGCGGCGACGATGCGAAGGCCAGCCTCAGGTTCTTCATTTCCGGATTCTGCCTGCGTTCGTCCTTGAAGATCAGGACATAGCGGTCGCGCCAGGGGAGGATGGTCCCGTCGATGATGTTGTATCCCGGGTCGAAGAGCAGCCGCGTGGGGGTGAAGGTGCGAAAATCCCGGGTGGTGGTGCCATAGAGGCGGTGGTCGTGATCATCGGGCTGGGTGGGGAAGCGTCCGGGGATGGTGGTGGACCAGTAGAGGAGGAACTCCCCGGTCTCGGGATCGCGGAAGACCTCCGGCGCCCAGCAGTTTTCGGCGGTGGGTTCGTGGGCCATCACCGGGATCGCCTGCTGCTCGGACCAATGGATGAGGTCTTTCGACGAAGCGTGGCCGATGTCGCGACCCTTCCAGCCGGTGGTCCAGACCATCTGGAACGTGCCGTCCGGGCAGCGCACGAGGCAGGGATCGCGCATCAGCCTGCCCCCCACCCGGGGGCTGAGGAAACTGCGTCCCTGACCGAGCACCTGCCAGCGCATGCCGTCGGCGCTCCAGGCCAGGTGCAGGCCGTCCTCCCCGTTGCCGAGGAAGTAGGCGAAGAGCCAGCCGTTCAGGGGCAGTCCACGATCGCCTGAGGGAGGCTCCTCGAGGACGGTGTCGATGCCCACGTCGATGTACTGCCCGCCGGTCGTCTGCCGGCAGTGCACGGCCAGCACGTTGCGGCCTTGCCGGCAGGCTTGTCGGGCCGCATCCGGCAGCCGCGCCGTTCCGTATTCCGTGGTATAGCCCACAGCCCGGAACACGGGCATGCCGTTGAGGAACACCTCGACGTCCTCATCGTGATGCAGCCGCAATGCCAGGTCCTGCGCCGGGAGCTGGGGCAGCTCGAACGTCCGCCGCAGCCAGATCTCCGGGCGGTCCCAGACGGTCCGGACGACGGCCTCCGGCGTACCTCGCGTGCCGAATCCGCCGGGGCCCTCGGCCCATGCTCCGGCGTCGAATTCCGGGGCGGTCCAGTCCATCGGCGGGGTGGAGGTCGTGTAGCGCCAGGCGGCGGGCGCACTCTCGCTGCTTGGCACCAGGGGCCGCGTCCTTGGAGGCACCGGCATCGGTGCCCATGCGTGGCCGTGGGTTCGCTCGCGTTTGGCGTATTTGCGCCAGGTGGCACGGTCGTAGAGCATCCGCAGGAAGACGCCCCCCACCACGGGGCGTGCCGTGAAGCCCTTGCGGCGGGCGTTCGGGGTCCAGTACCAGTCGGTCATGGGGACGCGATCGGGGGTCTCGTTGAGGAAGCGGATGACCGGCGCGAGCAGGGCCTGGAAGTCGTCGCTGTCCCGGGTCAGCGTGGCTGTCCAGAGGATCCAGTCCAGCTTCGTATAGGCCTGACGGTTGTCGAGGGGCAGGCCGTACGGGCCCTGGGCCTTGCGGTACCAGGCCATCTCTGTGCGCAGCACGGCTTCCGGGAACAGCTCCAGGTCCAGAATCCGGTCCCAGACGAGATTGTACTTCTGGCTCCAGGTGTCCGGCCGATCGAAGGCCAGGCGGAAGTGATCCCCGTCGGCTGCTTCCCTGACCCAGCGTTCCGCGAAGGTCTCCGCCGCGGTTCGGTACTCGGCGGCGAGGGCGGTCTCGCCCCGCAGCTCGCACAGCCAGGCAAAGGCGCCCAGGCCGCAGATGGCCTTGGCGCTGAGGTTGACGTTGTGGGCCAAGTGCCCGGCGAAGTCGTCCGTGCAGAGCTGGTTTTCGGGATCGAAGCCCTTGGATCTGAGGTAGGCCGCCCAGCGTTCGAGCTGCGGCCAGTAGAGCCCCGCGAAGTCCGCGTGGCCTTCCATCCGGGCCAGTGCGGCCATCAGGAGGATCAGGTTGCCGCTCTCCTCGACCGGCATCTGGTTCTTCTCGTCCCGTTCGCCGCCGCCGTAGCGCTGTCCCTCGGCATGGGGGTAGGTCCCCAGGTCATGCGGCGCGAAGGGGAACGCCCAGCGATCGGAAGCGGCATAGTTCATGAAGGGCACCAGGAACGCCTTGGTGAGGGTGGGCCCGAAGAGCAGGAACTGCGGGGCCATGGGGTAGAACACATCGGCGGTGGCGATGCAGCCGTTGGAGTGGTTCTCCTTGCCGAACTGGAGGGGTTGTCCGTTGTCGTCGGCGACGAACTTGCCGGCCGCGAAGCACTGACGGAAGGCCAGCGCGCAGAGTTGCGCATACCCCTCCCCGCCCGCGCGGCGGAGGTCGTTCATCAACTCCTCGTCGAAGGCGGTGCAGCGCTGTTGCAGCTCCGCGTGATCCCGGATCGAGGCGGCGAGGAGATCGGGGGCTTCCCAGCCGTTGCGGCGCCAGTAGGGCCGCAGGTTGCGCCCCATGTACCGGATCGAGTAGAGATCGTCATAGGCGAGCAGGAACCCAGCTTCCCCCGGCCGTTCCGCGTCGGTCCGCACAGCGGTCGCGATGGCGCCGACCAGGTCTCCCCCGGGTACGGGATCCCCGCCTGCCGCAGCGGTCGACGCCGCGGCGCCTCCTGCCAGAAAGGCGGCCCGCAAGACCTCCGGGGCCCCCAGCGCCACGGCAAGGCCGGGGGTCTGTCCCGCGGCGAGGTACAGGTATCCCCAGTCGATACGCAGATCGTCCCCCCTGCGCTCGAGAATCGCCTGGTCCCGGGAGCCGATGCGCGCCGCCACCAGATCGTCCCACTGCTCGATCCGACCGAGAACGGGCTGCGCCGGCGTGTCGACCGCCACTTCGCCGGAGGCATCGAGGTACACCTCGACGGTGTGCGGACGCGCGTCCGTGGCCGTCGCCCGGAAGTCGACATAGGTCACGGGGCGGGCCAGGACCTCGAGATCGTCGGGGAGTGCGGGAGTCATCCAGGTGAGGACGAGATCGATCCCCGGGCCGCGGAAGGTGTACAGGGTGCGGGTGGGCAGGACCTCCAGGCCCGTCTGCGGCAGGGCCGGGATGTCCTCGGGGTCGGCGCCGAGGAAGCGGTAGGGGCTGCCGTCGATCCGCACCAGTCCGGTCAGGCGATGGGGTTTGCCGGTCCAGTGCACGGTCCGCGTGTCGGTCAGCCGGTCGGCCGGAGACCAGATGCTGAAATAGGGATCGCAGGCGACCAGGGGCACGGCCGGAGGCCGGAGCCCGCCCCCCATCTCCGCCGCCGATGCCGCTGCCAGGGAAACCAGAGAAGAAACCAGAACTCTGCTCACAGCGACCCTCCTCCTACTCGGTTGGGAGACGCGTCCAGCCCGGCCGCACCCGGGAGGCCGCACCTGCGCCTGCCGCGCCGCGCCATACGGCGTCACCGCGTTTCGAGGGGGAACCGGGCACACCCCGGGTTGTACATCTGGCCCGCCCGCACCGTCGGCGCCGGCTCGATCACGGCCTCCCGGCCCTCCGCCTCCCGGATGCGGGCCACGAGCCTCTGTCGCAGGTCCTCCGTGACCTCGCGCAGGGTCTCCAGGCCGATCAGGTTGCGCTGCTCGTAGGGGTCCGCCTCCATATCATAGAGGAATTGCTCGACGTAGCGTTCCGAGAAAGGATCCCGCCCGCCATGCTTGTCGGGGGCATGGACGGCGTACTTCCAGCGCTCCGTCCGCAGGGCGCGGCCCACCTGACTCTCGCTGATCTGCAGGAAGACCTCCCGGGGCCACTCGACGGGCTGCCGTCGAAGCAGCGGCATCAGGCTGTGCCCCCGCATCGTTTCGGGTACCGCCAGACCTGCCGCGTCCAGGAGCGTCGGCGGCAGGTCCACCAGGCTTACCAACTCCTGCACGCGACCGCCACCCTCGAATCCGGGGCCGCAGAAGGCAAGCGGAATACGCGAACAACCGTCGTGACAGGCCCGCTTGTACTCGGCGTTCCGCGTCTTGAAGTGGGAGCCATGGTCGGAGGTGAACACCACGATGGTGTCACGGCGCAGACCCAGGCTCCGAATCGCGTCCAACACCCGCCCGAATGCCTCGTCCAGACGCTTGATGCAACCCCAATAGCCGCCGAGATGGTACGCCGAGGATCCCCCCAGCGCGGCGAGGTCCGGCGGCATCCAGCGGCCCTGGTAGCGTTCCCGGTAACCCTCCGGCGCCGCATACTCGTCGCGGTGGTTCTGGTGGTGGGGTTCGATGAAGGACAGCATCAGGAAGAGCGGTTCGTCCCGGTGTGCGGCCAGGGCGCGGATGCCGGCGTCGGCGACGGCATCGACGCGGTAGCCCGGCAGGTGGACGGGTCGGTCGTCGTTGTCGTACATCACCGTATCGTAGGCATCGCTGGTGAATTCCAGGACATTGGAGCCCAGCCAGGTATCGTAGCCGCTGCGGTAGGCATGGGGGACCGGTTCCCGATTGCAGAGATGCCACTTGCCGATGTAGGCCGTGTGGTAGCCGGCCTCGCGGAACCAGTGTCCGAGGGTCTTCTCGTCGGGCCGGATGCACTGTGCGTTGGTGAAGCATCCGGTCTCGCTGGCGTACTTCCCGGTCTGCAGGCTCGAACGCGCCGGCATGCACACGGGCTGGCAGGTGTAGGCATTCCAGCAGTGGGTGCCACGCATGGCGATGCGGTCGAAGTTCGGGGTCAGGTCCAGCGGGTTGCCGTGGACCCCGGTGCTGTCCCAGCGTTGCTGGTCGGTGAAAAACACCACGATGTTCGGCTTGTCTGTTCGCGGTGTGGCCATATGCACTGCCTTTCCTGGGTTGGGGGTGTCACGGTCGCGCCCCTGCATACCCCGATGCCCGCGGGGTCGGCGTGGTCCCACCCCTCGACGGCCGGCGGCGGAAACGGTACCGGGCAGCCGGCAATCGTCCCGTACCATAGCACGACGAAGGGACCGTAACCCCTCAACCCCGGCAGAGATCGAGAAACGGCTCAGCGGGAGCTTCGCCCTCCGGGGGACTGGAGCGCCCGCGGCCTCGCGGGCACTCTCGGCTCAGCGGGAGCTTCGCCCTCCAGTCCGAAC
>JAFGRS010000869.1 GCA_016935045.1 Lentisphaeria bacterium
CGCGGGCGCCCCATGCCATTGTCCAGACGGCTCTGAGAGGATTCGCAGCAACACCACCCTTGCCGTCTCGCACCTGGCAGGACGACACGCCATCCAAAACAGAACGCATGCGGAAATCCCGCGCCGCAGACGGCAGACCTGTGGGATCCAGCCACGGACCCTACCTTCACTATACACCTGCTCCGTGCTTCCCCGCAAGCCCGGAGTGCATCACGCGGCGGCGCGGCCCTCAGGAGGTAGCCAGCACATGCGCGCGCACCTGCTCGATGGATCGGACGCCGGCGGCCGACAGCGCGGCGATGGCTCCCCGGGCCTTGCGGAACGCTTCGGGGGTCACCAGTCGTGAACCGCAGAGTGTGGATCTGCCCTCCGGGTTCGGGAAGACCCTGCGGTGTTCCGTGTCGCCGTCACTTTCCCACACCTCCGTAACGCGCCGCGAAGCGTGCCGGCCACCCCCCTCGACCGTGAGGAAGTAGAGCATGTTCATGCGCTGGAAGTGCGGCACGGGCACGCGGTTCTGTCCGCAGACCTGGGCGACGGCCTGTTGGTAGGTGTCCGCATGCAGGTTCGTGGCCAGCATGTGGCCGTTTCCGGGCAATTCGAAGAAACGCCGCAGCACCCCGTTCCACAGATAGGCGTAGTACGGTCCCGCACCGATCTCGTGGCAGACGAAGCAACACCGCGGCCGGGAGGCGCGCAGGCCGCTTTCGATGGCCGCCATCCCGTCCGCCGGCACCAGAGACACGCCGGCGGGAACGAAGTTCAACAGCGCCCCCATCACCGTCGTCTTCCCTGCTCCCCCGGGCAACGCACCCACCATGAAAGAGGCCCCCTGGCCGATGGCCGCCAGGGAATAGGCCGCAAGCTCCGCCGTGAACGTGCCGGCATCCAGCAAATCCACCATCGAAAGCATCCGGCCGCCGCGTTGGTTGCAGCGGTCGATCTCGGCACAGTGCGCCCGTAGGTCCGCAAGCATCGTCCAAGCTCCCGCTCTCTTCTGCCGACCACTGCCGGGGCACGTCTTCGACCCGGCCCGGGTCCGGAGCCCGCTGGCGACAGGAGACGAATGCCGTAAAGGTAAGGCCCGGGATGCAGCGCGCCAAACCGATCCCCCGTTGCAGCCCCAGAACGGAACGCGAGCCGCCCGCGGTGACCGGGCATCCCAAACGTATGGGCCCACCGTCTGCACGCGCAGGAACGCTGTCCCGGACCAGAAACGCTCCCACCGCCCGATCGGTCCACACTTTGCAAGGTGTGGACCTGAAACCGCCCCATCATCCATGGGGCATGGTGCGGCATTTCCTCCCCGCCCGATCGGTCCACACTTTGCAAAGTGTGGACTGAAACCGACCGATCGTCCATGGGGCATCATGCGGCATTCCCCCCCCCGTCCGATCGGTCCACACTTTGCAAAGTGTGAACTGAAACCGACCGATCGTCCATGGGGCAGGCGACTCGGAGGCGACGGAACCCTGGTGTGGCTGGGAACGGGGCGCCGGCTTTGTCTGCTTCAGTCCCGGCGGGGTGCGCAGAGCAAGCCGTTGTTGTAGGCATCGAGGACCTTGTAGAGGGGTTCCCCCTGACGCCAGGGGGAGTCCTTGCCGCTGGCCTTGACTCCGCTGCGGACGGGAAAGAGGGTCAGCCAGGCGTCGGCTCCCAGGATGGCATCCTCGATACAGTCTGACGGATTGTGCGCGGCAGTGTTGAGCAGGGCGCAGGCCAGAGCGGTGAACAGGCGCAGCGTGACATCCTTGCTGTTCTCTGTCCGCATGATCTCCAGGATTTCGGACGCCGGCCAGCAGGTCCCGCCGATGGCAAGGATGTCGCGAGGCCAGGCTTCGGGATGGTTCTTCCAGTAGCCTGGCGTGCCGGTGCCGGGAGGCGCCGGGAAGGCGTAGCCGAAGTCGGCCACCGCCGCGGGCTGAGCCTCCGTCAGTTCGCGGAGGGTGCTGTTGTCGCAGATCCCGTCGGGGTCACACGTCTGCACGGCGCCGACGCAGTTGCCTCCGCACAGGAAGTTGCAGGAGTGGATGAGGATTCTGTACTCTCCGACCTTCGCCACGCTAAGGCAGTACTGCCCGTCGGCGCCGGTCTGCACCGTCGGCGCAGCTCCGCCCTGGGGATCGGTCACATCGGTTGCATCGGTTACCTTGGTCACCTGTATCCACACTCCCGCCAGGCCCGGCTCGGCAGCGGCGGGGCCACGCACCCCATCCCCGTCCGCGTCGTGCCATACCACGCCCGACAGCACCCCAAGGAACTGGGTTCCGGGTGTCGGCAAAGCCAGCAATCCCGCGTCCCATCCGAACTCGCTCTCACCCGGGTCCAGCACAGTCAATGCGGTCAGGCTGCTGTCGGGGTCCACATCGCTGCCGTCTTCCACACCGGTCTGCAGGGTGGTGAAGCCATAGCCACCGGGGGCGACGAAACCAAGAAAGTACTCCCCCGCAGGCACCGCAAAGTCGTAGGTGCCGTCCGGACCGGTGCAGGCAAGGTCCCAGTCATCCCCACGGGCGTCGTACAGACTTACGGGGATTCCCGGCGCCGGGGATTCCGTTGCCTGGCGGACGCCGTCCCCATTGTCGTCGAACCATGCCATGCCCCCGATCTTTGCCAGTGCGAGCAGAGAAACGGGCAGATTGTCCTCACCGATTCCGACGTCCTCCCAGGAACCCATGGACGCCATGATCTGGCAGGAGAGATCGTCGTCTGTCCCGCTGGAACCCGGAATCTGGGAGAAGTTGGGGATGGTGAACTCGATGTCCGGGGCCGTTGTGGTCCCCGGAGCAACGCATATCCCCGTGAACTCGCTGAGGGGTGCGCCGAAGTCGTCGAGGCCCGGGTAGCCGCTGGAGGGCCTCCAGACGGCTGCCGAGAACCCATCGATGTCCGTCCAGCCGGAGACGCCGACGATCAAGTCCATGCTATGGTCCCGGTCCACGTCAATCATCAGCGCGAAGTACTCCGTCCCCGCGAAGTCGGGCAAGTCAGTGCCGCCCCCGCAGTCGGGTGGGTACACCGGTCCGCCGGGATCCCCGTCTCCGTCCGCATCCCCCGCGATGCCGTAGGTGTTGAAGGCGACGTAGAGCGTGTCCGTGGCGGCGTGGTAGTAGAACCTGAGGTCCTTCATGTCGAAGCCGCTGATGTTGTTGCCGACACAGCCGGGCACGCCGACATCGATGCCGGTGGGGTCCTCGATGACGATGCAGGGAGGGGAAGCGAAATCCACCTCCGCATCGCCGGTGAAGACGGGTGGCGCGGCCTCTGCGGTCGACCCGACGCCCGCCGCGAAGGCGATGGCGAGTCCGCAAATCCTCCTCAGGATGTGGTACGAACGGTTGCGGTTCATCGGATGCTCCTTTCTCCGCCACAGCGTCGCCTGCGGCGGCTCAACCCCATCAACCCCGCGGCCAGGATCCACATCCCTCCAACCGGCTCCGGTACAGTCACGTGGACCAGCCCTCCCGTCCCGGGGACCCCATCGTCGCCGATGCCCTGGTCATCGCCGGAGCCGGCATACAGCCGGAACCCAAAGCCTCTGGGATCCGTGTCCGGGTTGCCCACGTAAGGGATAGCGAGGAAGCCCGTGATGCTGAACTCCAGATCCGGCGCGGTTGCCTCCGGCGACGCAAAGCAGGTCGCAGCCGGCAACGGCCCGGGAACGGCCTCTCCGAACATGAATGCCGGTACGCCACTGCCGGTGTGGAAGAAGATGCCGAAAGCGCCAATGTCGTTTCCGGGGGGGACCCCGACGACCACATCGAGGAGGCCGTCTTCGTTGATGTCCATCTGCAGCGCAACGACCTCCGTGCCGCCGAGGTCGGCCCGATCGAGACCGCCCAGGCTCTGCAGCCAGGTGCTTGTGCCGCCCGGGAACCCGTCTCCGTCCGCGTCGCCGAAGATGCCCGGGGTGTTGATGCCGATGAAGAGCGTGTCCGCCGCCTGGTCATACGCAAAACGGACATCCGCGATGTCCCAGCCGGAAACCGTTCCCTGGGGCGCCTGCGGCGGGATGCCAACATCGCCGCCCCCCCCCGGGTCGCTGTAGACCACCGCTCCCGGGACGCCAAAGTCCGCCACCACGTTGCCCGTGAACGTCACCAGGGAGGCATGGCAGCGGAAGACTGTCGCGCAGAGCCACAGCGCCACGGATACACGGCACACCACGCAATCGCGAAGGAATGCAGCTGCACGAATGGCATGCATCGGTCCGCCCCCTGCAGACCCGTAGCATCATCGTGCCCGTTTCGAGAGCACAAATGCACAAGGGCCCTTCTTCAGAGTTTCTTCCAATGTCTACTCTACAACGACATTGGCGAGAATTCCAGTCCTTGCGGC
>JAFGRS010000151.1 GCA_016935045.1 Lentisphaeria bacterium
AACAGCCTTCTACGAGGGTAGCGCATTGCGCCTCGTACGGGTCTGGGGAGAGGGACCTACGGAGCTGACATGCGCCCTGGCCGCGGGAGAGGCAATGCAGCCGGCGGTCCATGGCAGTATACTGCAGTATGGCGGGTGTTGGCGTGTCGGCGCACGCGGGAGCGCGGTCCGGGTGTTTCCGGAATGGGAGGGGGTGTGGCATCCGTTGCGCCTGGCGGCCCTCCGGGGCGGAGCACCCTCGCCAGGTCAGGATCCTGGCCGGCATGTCGGAAGAGCGGTTGCATGCCGGTCTGCAGTAGAAAGGAGCAGCAGGACCCCATGAAACCCTGGCTCCGGCGGATCCGGCGATGGGCCGCAATCGTGGCCCTGATCTACTGCGTCCATGCCCTGCTGGTGGTGTTTGTCGTACCGCCGTTGGCGCGGCACCTGGTGCAGACGAAGCTGGGAGAGGCCCTGGGGCGGACCGTGACCGTCGAGTCCGTCCGGCTGAACCCGTTCACCCTGGTCCTGCGCCTGCGCAAGCTCCGGATCCTCGACCGGGACGGCAGTTCGTTCTTCGCCGGTTTCGAACGTCTCACCGTCAACCTGCAGTTTTTCCGGTCGCTCGTCCAGCGGGGTCCGGTCGTGTCGAGGGTCCTTCTCGAAGGCCCCGGCGCCGTGGTGGTGCGGCATGCGGATCTTTCTCTCAACGTGCCCACCGGGGGAAGCGGGCCGCCGCCGGCGCCGGTGGCGGAGAAGACCGGGGAACCCGCCGCCCTGCCGCGATTCACGGTCGAGAACATCGAAGTGCGCGAGGGGTGGGTCTTCTTCCGGGACGAGGCCATCGGGGCCTGCCAGCGAATCACTGGGCTGTCGCTGACGGTCCCGGCGCTGTCCAGCCTGCCTGCCAGGCTGGAAGCCGCGGTGCAACCCGAGCTTCGGGCAGTCCTCAACGGCCATGAGCTGACCGTCGGAGGCCAGGCCAAGCCCCTGCTTCGCTCCCGCGAGGCGGCCATGCGGCTGGTCCTCGAGGGGCTGGACCTGACCCGCTTCCTTCCCTACCTGCCCAAGGAACGCAATTTCGAGGTGCGGTCCGCCCGGCTGGATCTGAATCTGACCGTCCACCACGTCCTCGACGAGGGTGGAGGCCCTTCCCTGTCGCTGTCCGGCGATGCGGCCCTGTCGGCCGTCCGGGTCGATGACCGCGCCGGAGAACCCATGTTCGGCTTGGAAGAACTGCGTATTTCGTTGTTGTCCACTAACCTGCTGCGCAGGAAGGTGCACGTGGCCAGGGTCGCGGTCCGCGAGCCCTTCGCGCATCTGCGACGGACCGCGGAGGGGACCTTGGTTCTCCCTGCCCTGGATCCCACCCCCGAACCCGAGTCGGCCCCGGCGGCGCCGGCCCCGCCGGTGCCCGGGGGCAAGGCCGCCGTGCCCCTGCTGGTCGACATTGACGAGACGGTGGTGGAGGCCGGGCGCATCACGTTCCTCGACGAGTCCGTTACGCCCGCGTTCCGGACCGCGATGGACCTCACCCTCGAAGCACGGCAGCTCAGCACACGCGAGAATGCCCAGGGCACGATCCACGTCGTTCTGACCACCGAGAGGGAGGAGAAGATCGAGGGCACCTACGGAGTCTGTGCGGCACCGCTGGCGGTCTCGGGCACCACGGCCCTGACCGGCCTCCAGATCCCCGCCTACATGGCCTACCTCAAACCCATGCTGTCCGGGGAGATCGCCCGGGGGACGTTCTCGGCGGCGGTCCAACACTCTCTCTCCCGGCCGGTGGCGGGAAGCACACCGCAGGTCTCGGTGGCTGACCTCGATGCAACCCTGGCCGACGTTGTCCTCACCGCGGCGCCCGACGGCGAGGAGGTATGCGCCGTGGGGGAGGTGCGGCTCGAGGACGTGACCTGCGATCTGACGGCGCGGGAGGTTGTCGTGGGCGGGGTCTCGACCCGTGAGGGGAGGCTCCGCGTGCATCGCGCCAAGGATGGTTCGACCAACCTGGAGCGGCTGCTCCGGCCCGCCGCTCCGGCCGAGTCGACTCCCGCTCCACTCCCTGACCCGGCTGCGCCACCGGCCGCGGCGGCCGAGGCGAAGGCGTGGACCGTGCATCTGACCAAGGCCGGCGTCGCAGGGTGGAAGGTCGCCCTCACGGACGAGCAGCCCGGGGGAAGCGTGAACCTGGCGCTGCACGACATCACCGTTGGCCTGCAGAATCTGGGCACGGCGCCGGACACGAAGGGAACGCTGGCCATCTCGATGGGGATTGGCGAGGCAGGGATGCTGGCGGTGGAGGGCGACGTCGTCGCGGTCCCTCCCGCGGCCGATCTCAGGATCAAGCTCGACGGGCTGGAGATGAAGACGTTTCAGGCGTACCTGGCGCGCTTTGTGCACCTGACTCTCGTCGACGGGGTGGTGTCCACAGACCTGCACGTGGCTGTCGACGCCTCCGCGGCGGAGGGTCTCGAAGGCACGGTCGAGGGGGCTGTTGCGGTCGACCGTTTTGTCTCCCTGGATTCGGTTCACTCGAGGGAGTTTGCCCGCTGCGGGCGGCTTGCCGTGAACGGCATCCGGGTGGTGGTGCGACCCCTCGCCATCGGGCTCGGCGAGATCGCCATCGATGGTTTCGCCGGCGACCTCGCTCTCGGCCCGGACGGCTCGCTGAACGTGATGAGCGTCCTGCGCCGCGAGCCCCCCGTCGAGGCGGACGGGCCTGCCTCCGCCCCGCCCCCGGTCCCCGACGGACCTCCCGCGGCGGCCGCGGGCGCCGAAGCGCCGGTGGAGGGCGGTTTCCCCCTGGAGATCGGCGCGGTCCGCCTCAAGGACTGCACGGTGGCGTTCACCGATCAGACCATCACGCCGCACTACCGCCTCAGCCTCGACCGGATCGCGGCGTCCGTCCGGGACCTGTCTCTGGCCAAGCCGACCCCGGCAGGCGTCGACTTCAGCGCCCGGATCGACGGCATGGCTCCCCTCTCGGCTGCCGCCACCCTCACGGACATTGCCCATCCAAGCACGTTGACCATGCAGGCAAGCACCACCCTCAAGGGCCTCGACCTCAGCCCCCTGTCACCCTATTCCGGGCAGTATGTCGGCTACGCGATCCAGAAGGGCAAGCTGGACCTCGATCTCCGCTACGCCGTCGACCAGCGCAAGCTCGCGGCGGAACATGTCGTCCTGATCGATCAGTTCTCCTTCGGCAGCAAAGTGGACAGCCCCAAGGCAACGGATCTCCCCGTGCGCCTGGCGGTGGCCCTGCTCAAGGACCGCAAGGGACAGATCCGACTCGATGTCCCCGTCCGGGGGGACCTGGACGACCCCACGTTCAGCGTTCTCAGGATTGTCCTGAAGGTGGTTCGCGACCTGGTGGCCAAGGCAGCCACCGCGCCTTTTGCGCTCCTGGGTTCTCTGGTCGGAGGGGGGAGTGGCGAGGAACTCAGTTTCGTGGTGTTTGCTCCGGGGGGAGCGGAGGTCGACGAAGCCGGCGCGACCAAGCTGGGCACCCTGGCCAAGGCGTTGGCGGAGCGTCCCGAGTTGGGCGTCGAGATCTGCGGCTCCGTGGACCCCGAGGAAGACCGCGCCGCGCTCGCACGCATGGAAATGCTGCGTCGGGCCCGGGCGCGCAAACTCGCGGATCTCGTCAAGGAGGGCCGGCCGGCCGTACCGGTCGATGAAGTGACGATGGCTCCGGAGGAAACCGAGCGTTACCTGCGCCTCCTCTACGCGGATGCGGCGCCACCCACAGACACCACGCCGACGGCGCCCCCCCCCGCCAGGGACGAAACCAGGGGCCAGGAGGGCGACGCGGCAACGGTACCCGCCCCGGACGAGGGAACCCCTCGCCCCGAGCCTCCCCTGTCCGAGGTCGAACGGGTCCTCCTCGGCACCATCGACATCGGGGACCAGGAGGTCCAGTCCCTGGCGCGCGCCCGGGCTGCTCGGGTGCAGGAGTTCCTGGTCCGCGAGGGGAAGATCGAGGCCGCACGCGTGTTCGTGGTCGAACGGCTGGACGCCCAGGCCAGTGGCGCGGTCGCCGCCGCGCCGCTGCGCCGGGTGCAGCTCTCCCTGCGCTGAGCGGACACCGGAGGTCAGAGCACGTACGCCGGAACATGTGTGTTCCTTGCCTAACGTCTCGGAAGTGCTATATATCTCGTTGCGCTGCATGGACCATGGACCATGGACCATGGACCATGGACTCGCCGAACGCCCAACGCCCAACGCCCAACGTCCAACATCAGGGCTGTTTCAGAATCCGGCGAATCGCTTCCCGCCGCCACTGCCCTTGCGGCAGTGGAGCGCCGATTCGGGGT
>JAFGRS010000870.1 GCA_016935045.1 Lentisphaeria bacterium
CCGGGAAGCTCCCAGCGCGCGCCCTGGCGCGCTTGGTAGCCGTTTCGCGATCGCCCGCGACAAGCGGGTGGACGCTAAACGGGTACACGCTGAGGTCTGGTTCGGCATACCGCCGAGGACGGCCGGCTCCAGCACCGTCGAGCCGCCGGACGAAGCGCCGGGTCCGACCGATCGCTTTGACCTTCCATCCAGGCGCCGGGCGGGGTCACGGGACGTCGAACAGGCGGCAGAAGATCGCGGGCCCCATGGCGCCGTCGGGCCCCTGTGCGGCGAAGCGCACCTCCGTCGTGCGTCCGGCCGGGAGAGGGATCGGCTCCTCGTAGAGCCTGGAATCGGCGCCGGGATCCCGGCCGTCCAGGGTGTAACGGACGCGCTGCCCCGGCGCCGCGGCGAGACGCAGGAAGGTCCCCGGCGGGACGCTGCCACCGGGCGGATCGGCCTGCACAAGCCACCCTTCCGCGTCGATGGCGCTGTGCAACTCCACGTCGTCGAACAGGGCCGCAAAGGTCCCCTGCACAGTGCGGGCGTCGAAGGCTGCCATGAGGAAGGTCATGACCTCCCCGCTGAAACGCCCGAGGGGGTACTCGACCGTCTGCCACTGTCCGACCGTTCCCTTGGCGGGGCTCGGGTGCGAGGGAATGCCGTTCCGCGAGGAAACCCCGCGGTCCCGCAGGGGTGCGCCCGACGCGAACGCCGCGTCGATGCCGACGTGCCGGCCCGCCTCGTTGAGGGGTTGAAAGCGGTAGCGCAGAACCGTGTCCGGCAGAATGGCGAAGGGACCGTCGACAAGGCGGAAGTAGACGTGACTGTAGGACTCGTCCTCGATCCGGCCGTCCAGGCGCAACACCGTGCCGCCCCCCTCCGCGCCCGGCTCCGGCACCGCCCGGCAACGCGCGTCGGCCACGCCCCGCACCCCACCACCCTTCTCGGCGACCCGATCCTCGAAAAATGCCGCACCCCCCGCCTCGAAACCCAATGCCATCCGCGCCTTCGCGCCCGCCCCCGGACGCATGCCGGCGAGAAGACTGGCGGATGACGCGAAGGCCCGCAGCGGCGCTCCTGCCGCCGCCTGACACCGGAGAGGCCCTGCCGCGGAGGCCACGCCGGTCAGCGCGGCGGACGCCACCGCGTCCCCGACCGTGATCTGCGGCGACATGTCCCGCCCGAAGAGGACGGATTCGAGCACGGCGTGTCCGCCCTCGATGGCGATGGGGCCGGAGAGGGTGTTGAGCTGCTGCAGCAGCAGGTGTCCTCCCCCGAGGCGCGCGCTGGAGGGACCCGCCCAGATCTGGGTGTTGAACAGCCTCGCCCGGCCGCCGAAGCTCTCCTCGGTGACGATGGCCGATTGGACCCAGTTGCCGAGGGCCACCAGCTGCGCATTGACGAAATCGATCCCCTTCTCTGACGCTGCCGCCAGGACCAGGGCCCGGCTTCCCGTATCGGTCCCGTGCATCAGCACCCGGGCATGGGTGGCGCCGCCGTCGGCACGGAAAGCCAACCCCTCGAAGGCCGCGTACAGGAAGGTCCCGAAGAGGTGTTCCCGGGCGCAGGCCCCGAAGACCATCGCTTCGAGGTGCTGCCGCTGGAACTGGATGACCTTCTCCCCCGCGCCGCCTCCGTTCATGGGGGGATGGGGCAGGGAAGGATGCAACCGCAGCGCGTAGTGGGGATTGAACTGGAGGTCCTCGACCCAACCCTCCGTGGCGCACTTGCTGACCCACAGGCCGCGACGGAAACAGGCACCGGCCAGGTAGCGGATCACATGCCCGTCGCTGGGATGGGTCCAGAAGTCCACCCCCTGCCAGGCATTGCCGAGGGTGATATCCTCCAGCCAACACCCCGGCCCCAGGCCCTGAACCGCCCAGGGATAGGGGACCGGGGCCGCGGCATCCTGTTCCGGATACCATACGGTTAGCCCACGCAGGCCCGAACCCCGCTCCAGCCGGAGAAAGGCGTCGCCCTCCTCCTCCCCACGCCCGGCCAACGGCAGCAGGACGCTGCCTGCCGAAACGGTATGATGGGGGACATCGAGACAGCCCCGCAACTCGACCCCGGTGGGTACCGTGATGCTGCCGCGGAAGCTGTAGTTACCCGCCGGCACATAGACCGTGCCGCCGCCCTCGCCGCGTGCCGCCTGCAGGGCACGGCCGAAGGCTTCGGTGTTGTCCTCGGCGTTCAGCGCGGCACCGTAGTCCGTGACCACGAACAGGGCGGCGCGCTCCGGTCCGCGCCGCGGCGCGGGCCGGCGGGGTTCCAGCGGCAGACGCTCGCAGGACAGGGGACCGTGGCTGATCGCGACGTCCGCCTCCGCGGCCGCGGAAACGATGACGGGCGCCGCCGCAAAACGGCATCCCAGGACGCGTGCCCTGGCCACACGCTCCCCGAGGACCAGGTGAGGAGTCGCCTCCCCGAAGCTGCAGTCGACCAGGGAAACCGACCCCGCGGCAGCCTCCACGCGCCCATCGAAGCGGCAGTTCTGAAAGGTGAGGGTCCCCTTGCCATGCAGGGAGACGGAGCGCTCCGCGCCGCGGAACTCGCAGGTGTTGAACTGGGCCACGGTGGTGAAGGAGCCCTCCGCTTCAAGACCCGTCCCCGTGCCGTCGAACACGCAGGCCGTGGCCGCCAGGCCGACGCCGTTGAGGTCCCGAAGCCGCAGGGCGACGGCGCAACCCCGGAACTCGCAGTCCAGCATCACCGCGTTGGCAGTCCCCCGCACACCGGCCCGGAAGACAACCCCAACCCTGAGACCGTGGGCCCGGATGCCGTGGATGTACTCC
>JAFGRS010000871.1 GCA_016935045.1 Lentisphaeria bacterium
GCCATGTCCCCGGGGGTTCTCGGGTGGACACATGCGGTGTGGCAGAACTCGTGCGGCATGGGGACCTACGGAGCTGACATGCGCCCCCCTGCCCCGGGAACAGTGGCGGCGGGACGCCGGGGGGCTACGTTGGCTCATCGAGACGTCCGCGAGCGGTTCAGCCCGCGGCGGTCTGTATGAGAAGGAGTCCTCCCGTGTCGCCGTCACGTCGACTCAGCATCTGCCACGTGATCACCCGTATGATCGTGGGAGGGGCGCAGGAGAACACGCTTCTGACTCTTCGTTCGCACCTGGCGCATGGGCACCGGGCGGTGTTGGTCACCGGCCCGTCGCCCGGTCCCGAGGGGGAGCTTCTCGAGGCCCAGCCGATCGAGGGTCTGGAGGTGATGGAGATTCCCTCCCTGGTGCGGGCAGTCGATCCGTGGCGCGACCTGGCTGCGTACCGGAGTCTGCGGCGGCTGTTTTTCCGGGAGGGGTTTGACGTGGTGCACACACACTCCTCGAAGGCCGGGATCCTGGGCCGGATTGCGGCCCGGCGCGCGGGTGTTCCGTTTGTAGCGCACACCGTCCACGGTCAGGCCTTTCATGCCTACCAGTCCGCCTGGGTGAACCGTTTCTACATCCTGACCGAGCGCCTGGCGGCCAGGCACTGCGACCGGATTTTCGCCGTGGCCCAGGCCATGGTGGACCAGTGCGTGGCGGCGCGGGTGGCGCCCCGCGGTCAGTACCGGGTCGTCTACAGCGGCATGGCGATCGACGACTTCCTGCAGGCCCGTCCGGAGCCGGCTCTGCGCCGGCGTCTCGGCCTGCCCGAGGGGGCGCCCGTGGTGGGAAAGATCGCCCGGCTGTCGGCGCTGAAGGGACATGACTTCCTGATGCAGGCCGCTCCCCACATCGTCGCAGCGGTCCCGGAGGTTCGCTTCCTCCTGGTCGGGGACGGCGCCCTGCGGGGGACCCTCGAACACCGGGCCCGGGACCTGGGCCTGGAAGACCGCTTTGTCTTCGCGGGCCTGGTTCCGCCGGCGGAGGTCTGCCGCTATACCGCCCTGATGGATGTCCTGGTACACCTTTCCCTGCGGGAGGGTCTGCCACGCACGGTGGTCCAGGCGCTTGCCGGCGGTGTTCCGGCGGTGGGGTTTGCCCTGGACGGGACGCCGGAGGTGATCATCGACGGTGAGACGGGCCGCCTGTGTGTCCCGGGGGATGTGCCGGCGGTGTGCCGTGCGGTGGTGGATCTGCTGCGGGACGCTCCGCTCCGCCGGCGCCTGGGGGCGGCGGGCCGGGAACGGGTCCGGGAGCAGTTTTCCTGGCAGCGGATGGGGGACATCCTCGAAGCCGAATACGCGGAGGGCCTGGGGCAGAAAGGCACGTCGTGAGGCCCCTGTTTTTTTTTGGTGAGCGTTGTCGCGAGTGGGGTCAAACACTTACGGAACAGACCCCGGATTCGAGCCCGAAAAAGGCCGGAACGGGGCTTGCCAAGCGTTGCCAGGTTCCTTAAGTTCTGTACCATGAGTCGTCGGGGGTAGCCCCCTGTCGATGAGGAAGAGTGCGACCGGGACGGAATGCCGAATTCCCAAGCAGTGCAGTGCGACGATGGCAACGGTGTCTGAACTCTGGCAGGCGGCGCGTCGGCAGTTGCAGGACGTGGTGAACGAAGACACGTTCGCACGCTGGATTGCCGGTATTGTGCCGGTGCGGATGGAAGACAGCCGGGTGATTCTGGGTGTCTCCTACGACGTATTTGCCGACTGGTTGACGCTGAACTACCAGTCCGTGATCGAGAAGGCGGTTCGGGACGCGGCCGGGTCTGGCGGGGGACATCTGTCGGTGGTCTTCGAGAGCGGCCACGAGCCGCCCGCGGGAGCGGATGCGGGGCCGGCGTTGCCGCGGCGTGCCGTGGCGCCACGTCCCGCCGTGGCGGAGGCCGCCGGGGTGAATCCGCGCCTGCTGAACCGCCGCTTCTCGTTCCTGACCTTCGTGGTGGGAGACAACAATCGCTTCGCCCATGCGGCCTGCCTGGCCGTTTCCCACGCTCCGGGGACAGTGTACAACCCCCTCTTCATCCACAGCCCGACGGGGCTGGGGAAGACCCATCTGCTGCAGGCCACGGCCCAGGAACTCCTCTCCCGGGTCCCCCATTCGCGGGTGGAGCTGACGTCCAGCGAGGAGTTCTCGAATGCCTACATCGAGGCCCTCAAGGGCAATGCGCTGGGGCAGTTCCGCGGTCACTACCGGAATGTGGACCTGTTGCTGATCGACGACGTGCATTTCTTCACGGGCAAGGAGCGTTTTCAGGAGGAGTTCTTCCACACCTTCAATGCGCTGTACCACGGGCACAAGCAGATTGTGTTGACCTCGGATCGTCCGCCGCACGAGATTGGGGGTTTGGAGAAGCGTCTGGTTTCGAGGTTCGAGTGGGGGTTGACGACGGACATCGGTCAACCGGACATCGAGACGCGGATTGCGATCCTGAAGAAGAAGCAGGACGACCATGCGGTGAAGCTGCGGGACGATGTTCTGCTGCTGATTGCGGGTCGCATCAAGAGCAACATCCGGCGTTTGGAGGGGGCCCTGATCCGCCTGGTGTCGTTTGCCTCGGTGACGGGGGTGGAACTGGATCCGGCGCGGGCCGAGAGGGTCCTGGGGCCGGTACTGGATGAGGAAGCCGGTTGCCAGATCAGCATCGAGCAGATCCAGCGTACGGTGGCCGAGTACTACGACATCCGCCTGGCGGACATGACCAGCAAGCGCCGGCCGCAGAACATCGCCGCACCACGACAGGTCGCCATGTACCTGTGCCGGAAACTCACCGATTTCTCATCGCCCGTGATCGGGGAGCAGTTCAGCCGCAACCACGCCACCGTCCTGCATGCGGAGCAGACCGTACAGGAACGCATGGGCCGGGATGCCGAATTCCGCCGGGAAGTGACCTCCCTCGTCCGCCGCATCCGCGCCTGACGCAGCTCTCCTGCCAGGACCGGTCCCGGGAGCTGATGCCGCTGCCACGGCGCTCTCCACGGCGTCAGGGACCGCGAAAGCGTCCCTCCTCAGCGTCCCGCAAGCACGAGGCGATAGGTGACCTTGCGGCCCGAGAAGGCGACGTTCGCGCCCTTCCGCGGCTGGGCGCCTTCGGGGCTCAGCAGTTCCCAGCGTTCCGCCGCGAGTCTGTCGACCAGTTGCTGCACGTCCCGATCGGGCAACACCATCGTGAAGGTGCGGTTTCCCTGCTCCACGCCCTCGATCACGTCTCTCTCGCCGACGATCCCCTGCAGCAAGCGGGCGCTGCCGTCGACATCCTCGACGTTCCAGACGTGGCGGAACTCCGCCGGGAGGGCCCTCGCAAGACCGGATCCCACGACTTGGGTTTCCCGCGCCGGGCGGAGGTTCCCGACGTCGACCCGGGTCATGGTATTGGCCGGGTCGGGGATGGCGCTCACCGGAGGATGGACGGTCGCCGGCCTCTCCAGCGGGGGGGCCACGGCCAGCGTAGCCTCGGGCGTGTTTGGGCGGAGGGCGACGATGAGCACCGTCAGGGCGCCGAGGGTGAGGGCCACGGCGGCCGCCAGGCGAACGCCAGGCAACAGGAACCAGGCCTGCTGGGGAACGGGCCGCTGGGCCGCGGCACGGGCCACGCCATTGCGAATGCGTTGGGCGAGGTCGTGCGGGGGTGCCAGGCGCTTGCGCACCAGGGTGTCCAGAAGTCGGTAGGCTTCGGCGGTCTGCCGGCACTGGGGGCAGTCGAGCAGGTGCTCCCGGGCTTCCGGGCTGCCACGGCCATCCACGCAGGCGCTGATCTGTTCGGCGTCAGGACAGGGATCGTGGAGAGGAGCATGGGTCATAGGGCGAGCCTTTTCCGGAGTTCCTCCCTGGCGCGGGCGATACGGGACTTGATGGTGCCCAGCTTGCAGCCCAGGAGGTCGGCAATGTCTTCGTAGTTGAGTTCTTCCACGTTCCGCAACACCAGGGCCTGCCGGTAGAGTTCGGGAAGTTTTTCCATTTCTTCGCCGGCCTGCCGTTCGAGTTCATCCAGTGTAGTTCTGACATCCGGGGAGAGCCCCGGTTCCGTGACGTCGAAGCGTCTGCCGTTCGCGTCGTCGCTGCCGTCGATGGGAGCGTCCATGCTCACGTTCCGCTGACCGCCCCGGCTCTTGTTCCAGCGGTACTTGTTCCGGGCCAGGTTCATCGCGATCCGGTACATCCACGTCGTGAACTCCGAATCGCCGCGGAACTTGGGCAGGGCCCGGTGGATGCGGATGAACACATCCTGGGCCACTTCCTCTGCGTCCTCGCGATTGCCAAGGACTCCGTAGGCGATCTGGTACGCCCGGCCCGAGTACTTGTCCACCAGGCTTTCAAAGGCCCACTGTTCGCCGTTCTTGAACTTCTCGATCAGTTCACGGTCTGCCATACTGGACGTGTCATTGGACATGCTGCACTACCGCGAAGTTCCCGCACCTCGCTGCCTTTTCCCCCTGTCCGTTCCGTCAGGCGCCGGCAATGATGCCCAGGAAGTCTTCCGCCTTGAGGCTGGCGCCGCCGATGAGGCCGCCGTCGATGTCCGCCTGCGCCAGCAGGGACGCCGCATTGCCCGGCTTCATGCTGCCCCCGTAGAGAATACGCACCTCTTCGGCCACGCCCCCGAAGGCGTCCCGGAGGAGTCCGCGCAGGAAACGGTGCACCTCCTGGGCCTGTTCGGGGGTTGCGGTTCTGCCGGTGCCGATGGCCCAGACGGGTTCGTAGGCGATGACGCTGCGGCCCAGCTGCTCCGGGGTGAGCCCGGCCAGGCCTTCGGCGACCTGTCCGCGGACCACGGCTTCCGTTTCCCCCGCATCCCGTTGCCGCAGGGTCTCCCCGATGCACACAATGGGCATCAGGCCGGAACCGAGGGCTGCCCTGAGGCGGGCGTTGACCGTCGCGTCCGTCTCGCCGAAGTACTGCCTGCGTTCGCTGTGGCCGATGATGACGCAGGTCACCCCCACTTCTCTGAGCATTGCGGCGGACACCTCGCCGGTGAACGCGCCCGCCTGTTCCCAGTGCACATTCTGCGCGCCGACCTGGATGGGGGTCCCGGCCGTTGCGGCCACGACCGCCGCCAGGCTGGTGAAGGGCGGACAGACGGCCACATCGACCCCGGCCATGGCCGCCGTCCGGGCTTTGAGCGCGGCGACGAGGGGTTGGGCCTCGGCCACCGTCAGGTTCATCTTCCAGTTTCCGGCAATCAGCGTTCTGCGGGCCATGCTTTGGTCTCCAGCGTTGTGTGCTGTCGGTTGGGGCCGGGTCCCGGCGGGCGAATCCCGTGCCGCACCGACGGCGCGGCGGCTGGATTCTCCGCCCTCGGACCGGGCGCCGATCTCACTTGTCGTTCAGCGCCACCACTCCCGGGAGCGCCTTGCCTTCGAGGAATTCCAGGGAGGCGCCGCCTCCCGTGGAGATGTGACTCATCCGGTCCGCCAGGCCGCTGCGGTTCACGGCGCTGACGCTGTCCCCGCCGCCGATGATGCTGACCGCGCCACTCTCGGCCACGGCGCGGCAGACGGTCATCGTCGCCTCGGCGAAGGGCTCCATCTCGAAACAGCCCATGGGACCGTTCCAGACGATGGTCCTGGCCTTGAGAATCACGTCCCGGTACGCCGCGGCACTGGCCGGCCCGATGTCCAGCGCCATCCAGCCGTCCTCGATGTCCTGTCCCACCAGGCGGGTCTCGGCGTCGGCCGCGAAGCGGTTGGCGGCGACGTTGTCGGTGGGCAGGAGCACGGTGACCCCGGCCTGTTCGGCGGCCTTGAGGGTCTCCCGGGCGGTGTCGAGCAGGTCGTCCTCGACCAGGCTGTTTCCGACCCGGTGGCCGAGGGCTTTGAGGAAGGTGTAGGCCATGCCTCCGCCGATGAGGATCGTGTCGACCTTCTTCATCAGGCTGTGGAGGACTTCGAGTTTGCCGGAGACCTTGGCGCCGCCGATGATGGCGACGAAGGGCCGCTTCGGGTTCTCGATGGCCGTGCCCAGGTAATCGAGTTCCTTCTCCATCAGGAGCCCGGCCACGGAGGTGGTCATGTATCGGCAGACGACGGCGGTGGAGGCATGGGCACGGTGGGCCGAGCCAAAGGCGTCGTTGACGTAGAGGTCGCCGTAGGAGGCGAGCTTCTCCGCCATGGCCTGCTGCCTGGTCTTCATCTCGGCCTTGCTGGCGGCATACTCCTCCTCGCTCATGGCGTCGGTCTTCTTGACGCTTCCCTCCTCTTCCTTATAGAAGCGTGTGTTTTCGAGCATGAGGATGTCGCCGGGCCGGAGGGCCTGGACCAGGGCATCCGCCTTCAGGCAGTCCGGGGCAAAGCCGACCGGCGCCCCGAGGACCTTGGCGAGGTAGTCCGCGACGGGCTTCAGGCTGAACTCCTTCTCATAGCCTTTGCCCTTCGGGCGCCCGAGGTGGCTCATCAGCACCAGGCTTGCCCCGGCGTCGCGCAGGGCTCGGATGGTGGGCAGGGAGGCCTGGATGCGCGTGTCGTCGGTGATGGTCTGCCGGTCGTCGAGGGGGACGTTGAAGTCCACTCGCAGCAGCACGCGCCTACCCTTCACGTTCACATCACGGATGGTCTTCTTGTTCATCGGGATTTCTCCATGGCCAAACGCCGTTGGCTTCCGCCAGCGTCGGAAGCGCTTTCCTCACACCTTCCCGGCGTCGCCGTTTTCCGGGTACGGCCGCCGCTTGGGAAGTATACTATAGCATGCGTGAGGCGAACCAGAAAACAGGCCCCGTCGATCCCGGCCTGGAGCCTGACCGTTGCGCCGCCCTGCGTCGGTCGGCATGGGGTGCCGGGATGGGGTTTCTGGGGGGGCTGTGGGCCATGCAGCACCTCGGCGCCCGGGGTGACGGGCTGGTCTGCCGCCTGGTCTGGGGGCTGCTTCCCATCCAGGTGGGGGCCTTTGGCGGGGGTGTTTTCGGGCTGGTTTGGGGCCGGGCCCCGAAGCGAGTGTGGGAGTGGTTGGGGCTGTCGTCGCCGCGGGGGCGGGAGGTGGCCCTGGCCCTGCCGTGGTATGCCGGGACGTATCCGGCCGCGGCCCTGCTTGGCGCGGCGGGCAGTCGGTTGTGGCAGGCGTGGGGCATGGCGCCGACGGCGCGGCCCTTCGTATCCGTGCTGCAGGGCGGCGCCGGTCCCGGGGTCTGGCTGCTGGTCTGCGCCGTGGCCGTCCTGGTTGCCCCCTGCACCGAGGAGTTGCTGTTCCGGGTGGTTGTCCACGATGCGCTTGCGGCCGAGCGGGTGCACGGGGCGGCGGTGTGGACGTCGCTGCTTTTCGCGTCGGTGCACGGCATCCCCGAGTATGTGCCGAGCCTGTGGCTGTTGGGGTTCGTCCTGCAACGCCTGCGAGGCAGGACCGGAAGCCTGTGGCCCTGTCTGGTCCTGCATGCACTCTTCAACGCGACCTCCATGGCCCTGCTGCTGGGGACCGTGCTGCGCGGCGGTCTCGCGGGACCCTGAACCCGCCCCGCCGGGGTAAGGCCTCAGTCACGGGGGGTACGGTCGCGGACGACCGGCTCCAGCGCCATGGCGTCGGGCTCAGGGCAGGTGCTGGAGTCGGCGGTCTCCGCCGTATCTTCACGTCTTTTCCCAAC
>JAFGRS010000872.1 GCA_016935045.1 Lentisphaeria bacterium
CAGAACAGATCGGCCCCGGCGGGAACCAATGGCGAGGCGCTGATCTCCTCGCCAAGGTCGAAGTGGGTTCCTGCCTTGCTCGGCCCTTCGACGGCCTGGCCGATGCGGGACCAGCGCAAACGCCACTCCCCGACCGTCAGGGCGTCGTGGACGTGCCCGCTGTGGCAGGCCGTGGACGTCGGCAGATGGTCGTACCAGGGATTGCCGACGGCCGGGGCGGGGGTGATCCACGGGTTGGAGACCTCCGCGTGGCCCGAGATCTGCCCCAGGACCCCGGGGGCCATGCAGGTCCACAGGAGGGCCACTGGCAGGAGTGCCGCCCATGGCGGCCGCCGTGGAGGCAGCGCGGGGCGGCGACCCCCCGCCGTACCGCCCTGGCTGTGTCTCTCTGTGCTCATGCCCGTACCCTCACCGCACACGACACCCGCGGGCCGCCCGATTGCCCGGGCCGCGCCGGGGCAACCACGCTGCCAGAGGCCGGCTCCCTGCCCCCCGCCGCCCCGGGTCAGCGCCGGAGGTCCTCCATCACCGTCCGCATCTGAGCCTGCAGGGCTTTCATTGCGGCCCGAAGCTCGGCGTTGTCCGCTTCCAGTGCCGTCACCCGGGCCCCGAGAGAAGCGATGAGCCCGGCAGTTACGTCGAGCCCCACGACCGTCCGGATCGGCTTGATCCCGGGATCGTCCGACGACTCCCAGGCACGCCCCACCACGAGCCGCAGATCGGCCGGAGACAGGTCGCCCGCGGGAATCGCCACGGCCGTGCCGTCGTCGAGCCCCGAAGCGGCGATGTAATCCCCCTCCGTCACCGGGCCTCGGACCCTCACCGGAGTCTGGCCGACAAAGGCGACCACATTGCCCAGCGCACGCTCGGCGGCATCCGCAGGGCACGTCCCGATGATGATGGGGCAGGAACTCACCACCATGACCCGCTCCGCCTCGGCCGTATCCCTCCCGATGCCGCCCGCCAACACCCCCACCACGTCCCCGTCTTCGAGTACGGCAGCGGGATCCCGGCGCGGCAGCCACTCGGCATAGTCCCCGCTCTGCCTGCCCGTGATGGCAATGCCAAGCCCCCCCCAGCCCGTGATCGAGCCGATTTGCACCCCGTCACCCCGGCAGAAACTGATGAACGTGTTCCCCGCGGATGCACTCCCCAGGCGGATACGGACGCCGTTGGCGTTGTAGGACGGGTCCGCCGCGTTGTAGGCGGTGCGGTTGTTCCGGAACTCGGCCGTGTAGTTGGCCTGGTCGACCTCGACGTAGGGCCCCCAGTCCGTGACCCGGAGCGTCTCCCGACCCCCTGCGGCAAACGACAACTGGTCCGCCCCGATGCGGTAGATGCCGGTGTTGGGATCGGAGGCAAAGGTGACGATGGGGGACGCTGCCGAACCGTCCGCGAGGACCAGAGAAGACGCAACGGAGACCTTCCCCACGGCATCGATTCCCAGCCGCTGCTGCCCCCCGGTCACCAGACCCAGCGAGTCCGCCCCGACGCGGCACAACCCCGTGTTCGCATCGGCGGTGAAGGCGAGCGAGGGCGCGGCCGCCGACCCGTCGGCCAGGGCCAGCGTCGAAGCAACGGCAACCGTGCCCGCACCATCGATCCCCAGCCGCTTCTGGCCGTTGGTCGCGAACCCCATCGAGTCGGTCCCGACCCGGTACAGCCCCGTGTTCGTGTCACTGCTGAAGGTGACGGTCGGAGCGGCGGCGGTGCCGTCGGGAACGCACACTCTCGCGCTCGTCACCAGGGTCCCGTCGGCGTCGATGCGCGCCCTCTCGACGCCTCCCACCGTGAAACCGAGCACGTTCTCTCCGGCACGGTACAGACCCGTGTCGCCATCGTCGGCGAAGGCGAACAGGGGGCTGCCGGGTGTGCCGTCGGGCAGGGAGACCTTCCCGGCGGTGAGGGTCCCCGTGACCGTCAGGTTTTCCTGCGGCCCGACGGCAAACGCGTAGGGAGTCGTGAGGATTTGCTGCCGCGCCATGGCGGCGCTGCCTTCCACCTGGATCTCCAACCAGCGCTGGGATCCCGCCGTGAAGGTGGACCCGAGAAGGCGGGAACCGACGTCCTCCGGACCGAGGGCAACGTTGAACTGCCCGTCCACGACGTAGACCGTCGGGCCATGGCCATCGCCCGGCTGCCCATCCAGGATCAGGGGACCCCAGATGATGGCGCCGCCCGTCTCACCGTCGTAGATGCGGAAGGTCATGGTGTAGTTCCCGGTCGCCAGAGGCGTACCGTCCTCGTTGCTCAGAAACCCCTGGTAGTTGATGCAGTCCGGTATGGCCTGCCCGGGCGCCCGGGTCACGAGCACGGCACACACGGCCCCGAACACAACCCACAGCCGGGGAAGCAGCCGCGGGAATCGCCCCCGGGCGAAAGGCCGGTACGGCTTCAGGCTGCCAGGGAAGAATCGTGCCTTTTGCCTCTGCATCTCAGGGCCCTTTCTCCTGGTGACGGTGGATACCTGCTCCATGCCGCCGATCCGCGAGGCGCTTGCTTCGCACCGCCCGACACCGCGACTCGCAGTCGCGGAATCATATGGATCAGCCCATGCTCTCAGGATCAGGAAGAAAACCGACGGGATGACAGGAAGGGCTCAGACGCCATGACAGTCCGCCCTGCCCGCCCTGACTCAAGGTGGGCCTCCCGCCAGGCCACTCGACGGCTGAGAACACGACCCTATGCTCCAGTCCGGGGGGGGGGACACCCGAATCGTCATCGGGCTCGAAAACCTCCGCATCTGTAGACGATATCCCCGGATCCCGGCGAATACAACCCCAGCTGCACGCACGACAGGGTTGTTTCAAGATCCGGCGAATCGCTTCCCGCCGCCACTGCCCTTGCGGCAGTGGAGCGCCGATTCGGGGTGAGGAAGCGCGGCCGCGC
>JAFGRS010000873.1 GCA_016935045.1 Lentisphaeria bacterium
CCCTCCAGGGGACGGGGCTCACGGGGAGGTTCGCCCTCCAGGGGCCGCGGTCTACTTTGCCCCTTCGAGGTCCACGAGGATGCCGGCACAGACGCGGTTGACGTAGGACTTCTCCCGGTCCCGCGCCCTGCGCACGTCGTCCAGCGCGGGTCGGGCCAGGGGTCCGAGATCTCTCAGGGCCGAAGCCGCCAGCAGTCGTCCCGTCGCGAGGCCGTTCCCTTCGAGTTCCCGTGTGAGCACCGGCAGGCCCGCATCCGCGTGTCCCATCCGGCACAGGGACTGGGCCGCCGCGATGCGCACGCAGGGGGAGGCATCGGTCAGGCAGGCCCTGCACACCGTCTCCCACCCGGCGGGCCAGGCGCCGCCTCCGGACGCAAGGCCCAACGTATCCACCAGGACCCACCAGCGCAGGGAGGCGTAGGGCGACGCGAGGGCCTCCTGACGTACCTGCTCGGACGCTGGCTGAGGCGTCTGCAGGCGTTTGAAGGCAAGCACGGCCCGGGCCTCGGCGTCGGTGTAGAGGGTACGCCAGTGCGGCGGTTCCTGTGTCGGGGCGGGTTCCGGCGGGGGGTCGCCGACGCGCCAGGAGACGGCGGGGCTGTCCCGGAAGCCCAGGCGGCAGGCCCGGGCGGTGAGGGTCTCGCCTGCGGCAAGGGTAACGGGCGCGGCATACAGAAGCCATGGGGCCTCCGGTTCCGCCGCCGCGGGGGCCTCGGCGCCGAGCAGCACGGCCATCAGGTTCATGGAATAGGGGCGGTCCTGGGGCTGTGGCTTGAGGGCGACCGTGGTCGTGCCGGCAGTCGGGATCGTGACTTCGCCGACGCGGAAGAAGCGGTGGTTGTACCAGCCGCCCGTCTCCTCGACCGTGCCCTCCAGGACCGCCTCCCCGACCTGGAGGTGGAAGCGGCTCCCCGAGCGGCCGTTGCAGGCCGAGAGCACGTGCACCGGGTAAACCCCCGGGCGGGGCAGCTCGACCTCCCAACTGAGCCAGGTGCGGACATCCCGCCAGCCGATGATCCCCCGGTCCGGCGTGCGCTGCAAGCCATCGCCGTGGATCGTCGCGGCCTCGATCCCGAGGCGGATCCCGCCGAGATCTTCCCGGGGTGCGGGCCGTTCCCGCCGCCGGACGATCGAGGACCCGGGGGTGGCGCAGAGGGCCGCCGCCCGGAAGCGGCCGTCCCCGAGGTCGTCGCAGGAGAATCCGGGCGCCGCGGTGGTTGCCATGCGGTCCCCCGGGCGTTTGAGGCCATCGAAGTGCGCTTCGGGGAGCAGTCCCGTGTCACGTGTCCGTGCCATCCAGTCGAAGAGGGCCTCACGCATGGCGGACAGCCGGGAGGCATGCGCGGGGTCGCCGGCCAGGTTGTGCACCTCGTGGGGGTCGGCGTGGCAGTCATAGAGTTCCTCGATCGGCTTGGGGCACTCGAAGAACTGCTGCTGCGGGCCGTGCAGGTTCCCCTCCGCATGCAGCCGGCGCATCTCCGCCATGGTCGGCATCTGGTCCATGTAACTGATGTGCTGGGAACGCGGCAGGTGGGGCATGAAATTGCGGATGTAGCGGAAACGCCGATCCCGCACGCCCCGGATCATGTCGTAGGTCTCGTCCACCCGGTCCCGAGCAGAGAAGAGATACCCGGGCTCGGGGGACTTCGCCGGACCCAGGAACGCCCTGCCCTGCATGTGGGAGGGGATCGCGAGGCCGCACAGGGACAACATGGTCGGGGCGAAATCGACGAAGCCGACCAACTCCTCGAAGACGTGTCCGGGCGCCCAGTCGGGGCCCGCCGCTGCGCGCCACTTGTCGGGGACCCGCACGAGCAGGGGCACATGCAGCCCGGAACCGTAGATCCAGCGCTTGCAGCGCGGCAGGCCACGCCCATGGTCGCCCCAGAACCAGACGATCGTGTCCTCCGCGAGACCGTCCCGTTCGAGTTGGTCCAGGATGGCCCGCACTTCCCGGTCCATCGAGGTGATCAGATCGTAGTACTGCGCCCAGTCCCGGCGCACCAGCGGCGTATCGGGGTGGTAGGGGGGCAGGGTGACGCGGTCGGGGTCGTGTCGTTCCGCGGGGGTCAGTTCGCGGTCGAGTTGTTCCCGGCGCCCGGGGTTGCGGATCTGGCCTTCGTGGGTGGTGGTCAGGTTGATGACGCTGAAGAACGGTTGGCCCGGGGCCCGGCCGCGCCAGTGCCCGCCGCCGCCGCAGACGTCCCAGGCCGAGGGCGGGGCGGCGAACTGGTAGTCGGTCTTGGAGCGGTTCGTGCAGTAGTACCCCGCAGCCCGGAGAAGCTCCGGAAAACAACGCACCTCGGGCGGCGGCACCCCGTTGCAGCGCATCGGGTTGGTCCCCATGGAGGTGGGGTACATGCCCGTGATGATCCCGGAACGCGCCGGCGCGCAGACCCCCATGTGGCTGTACACGTTCGTGCAGCGCACGCTCTGCCGCGCCAGGGCGTCGAGATGGGGGGTCACCGCGTAGGTGTCGCCATAGCACCCCAGGTCCGGGCTGAGGTCCTCCGCACTGATCCAGAGGACGTTGGGGCGGGGTGTGGCTGCCGCGGCTGCAGCCCTCCCCCATGGCAGTGCCGCCGTCAGGCCCGCCGCGGTGCCGGCCTTGAGGAATTCCCGTCGGTTCACGTGCTGCACGGAGGTGTCTCCCTTGCCGGAATGGCCATCCGGGTCGGCATGGACGGGGTCCGACTACTCGGCGGCCCGCCGGGGCTTGCTCAGGCGCCCGGGGCAGATGCCTCGCTTGGTACTCTCGATGAAGGCCACGAATTCGCTCACTTCCGCGTGGCTGCCGCAGGTGGCGCGGATCTCTTCGATGGCGTTGGGGCGGTTGAGGCCGCTGAAGAAGTAGATCTTGATGGCGCCGCGGATGGCGGCCCGGGCGGCCTCGGCCAGGGCGGCCCGGCGCAGGCCCACGACGTTGGGGCCCTGGATCTGGTCGTACTGCAGCATGCAGAAGGGGGGCACGTCCTGGCCGATGCCGTTTCCTCCCCCGATCATCGCCAGACGGCCGATGCGCACGAACTGGTGCACCAGGACCCCGGCACTGACAAAGGCCCGCGGGCCCACTTCCACGTGGCCGGCCAACATGGTGCCGTTGGCGATGACAACCTGCTCACCGATGTCGCAGTTGTGCCCCAGGTGCACGAACCCCATCAGCATCGTGCCGTCCCCGACCACGGTGCGACTGCCCTCGATGGTGCCCCGGTGAATCGTCACATATTCGCGGATGACACACTGCCGGCCGATCTCCGTATAGGTCACGGCCCCATCGTAGTGATGGTCCTGGGGCAGGTCCCCGATCACCGCCCCGGCATGGACCCGGGTCATGGCGCCGATGGTGGTATGCCCGCTGATGTGGACGTGGGGCCCGATCGTGCAACCGTCGCCGACACGGACGTGGGCGTCGATGACCGCGTAGGGGGCCACCGCCACGTCGCGTCCGAGTTCCGCGCCCGGGTCGATGACCGCCGTAGAATGGATGCTCATGCGTATGCCTCGCTCTCACCATAGCCGCGGCCCGCGGGCCCCGCAACGCCACGGACGCCGGGGTCGTAAGGCCTCAGTCACAGGGGGATACGGTCGAGGACGACCGGCTCCAGCGCCATGGCGTCGGGCTCAGGCCTGGTGATGGACTCGTGTCCATTCGTGGTTCCCCCGTGCCTACTCCACACTAGGGGGCCACCGACAGGCGCCGGCGCTGTTTGCGGCCGGCGCGCAGGATCACGTCTCCGCCCGCGAAGTCGGCCGTGGTCACCGTACGCTGCTCGTCGTTGACGCGTTGGTCGTTGAGGTAGCAGCCGCCGCCCTGGATCAGGCGTCGGACCTCGCCGTTGCTGCGGGCCAGGCCGGCCTCGACGAAGAGCCGGACGATCCAGATGCCCTTTTCCAGCTCCGCCGCCGGAACCCGGATGCCGGGGATCGAGGCGTCCGCCTCCGGCGCCTCTGCCTGCGCGATCCGGCTGCTGGTCGCCACCTCGCCGCCCGGATCCGCGAAACCGAACTCGCCACCGGCGGCACGATAGGCCCGGTGCGCCTCGTCCTGGCCGTGCGCCAACAGCGTCGCCTCGAAGGCCAGAATCTCCTTGGCGCGGTTGATCGCCGGCGCCGGCAGCGCCCCGAGACGCCGCACCTCGTCGAACGGCAGACCCGTAAAGAACGCCAGCAATCGCCCGACCTCGGCATCCTCGACATTGCGCCAGAACTGGTAGTAGTCGAAGGGCGACGTCCGCTCGCGGTCGAGCCACACCGCACCGGAGGCGGTCTTGCCGAATTTCTCGCCGTCGGATTTGAGCAGGAGGGGGAATGTGGCGCCGAAGACTTCGCGCCCCTGCAGGCGGCGGACCAGGTCCACGCCGGCCACGATGTTGCCCCACTGGTCCTGCCCTCCCAGCTGCAACTCGCAGTTCCGGTCCCGGCAGAGCACGTGGAAGTCATAGGCCTGCAGCAGCGTGTAGTTGAATTCGAGGAAGGAGAGGCCCGCTTCGAGCCGGATGCGGACCGACTCGGCGGCCAGCATTCGGTTGACGCTGAAGTGCCGGCCGATATCACGCAGGAACTCGATGTACTTCAGTTCCCGCAGCCAGTCCGCGTTGTTCACCAGGAGGGCGCCTGCCGCACTGCCAAAGTCCAGAAACCGGGAGAGTTGGCCTTGCAGTGCCGCGGCATTGGCGTCGATTTCCGCCTCGGTCAGGATCGGGCGCGCCTCCGTTTTGCCGGAGGGGTCCCCCACCATGGCGGTGCCTCCTCCCACCAGCGCGATGACCCGATGGCCGCACTGCTGCAGCCAACGCATGGCCATCACCGGCAGCAGGTGGCCGATGTGCAGGCTCGATCCCGTCGGATCGAAGCCGACGTAGAACGTGACCGGACGCTCACCGAGAAGCCGACGCAGACCGTCACGGTCCGTCAACTGGTAGAGAAACCCACGCTCCTCCAGGACATCGAACGCGTTCATCGCCCAGCCACCTGCATGCTCGCGCCACACGCCACCGCCGAACCATCGGCCCCGAAAAAGACAAGGAGCGCCGCAGAAGCGCTCCTGTCGACCACCGGGAACCGCATGCCGTCGATACGGTGAGGCAGACCCGCCGCACTCCCCCGCAGGGGCACGCCGTCCACTGCAGCCACCTCAGCCGGCCACGATCTCCATGACCGCGACCCGCGTGAGTTCCTGCCGATGGCCATGCTTGCGCCGATACCGCTTGCGGCGCTTCATCTTGAACACCGTGAGCTTGGTCCCGCGAAGATGCTCCCGGATCTCCAGCTCGACCTTGGCCCCCGGTACCGTCGGACTCCCCACCGAAACCTGGCCCTCTTCACTGAGCAGCAGAACGGCGTCCTCCAACGTGACCACGTCCCCGGGAGAACCCTCGAGACGGTCCATCTCGAACACGGTTCCCTGTTCGACCCTATACTGCCTGCCGCAAGCCTTGATTATGGCGTACATCGGTGCGCTCCATCTCGTCCGGCACAACCAGCACTCCCCCCGCGCCGGCCGGGGCCCGGACTGCTGGGAGTCGTAAAGCCCTACAATGTACCGTCGCCCTCTGCCGTGTCAACATGGGTCCTCGATTTGGCGTAAGGCCTCAGTCAACGTAGGGATGCTCGCGGTACGCTCGCGCTCCAGGGGGCATGGAACGCTCGCGGCCGCGCGGGCATTCGC
>JAFGRS010000874.1 GCA_016935045.1 Lentisphaeria bacterium
ATATCCGTCAGCTGGAAACCCTCCCGGAGATGAACGAGAAGCTGCCCCAGGATGCGCCGGAAACGCTCCGTGGTCGACGCCTGCTCCTCTGCTCGGGGATCCGAATGCGTGGCCATGCGCCCTGAATCTACTTTCGCCCAGGCTCCCTGTCCAGACTCCGATACGGCTGCCGGCGAGGCAACGCCACCGTCCTCTGCCCCGGGGCGGCAGAAGGGACGGATGTCACTGCCGCGGCGGCTCCCGAAGGCAGGGCTTCAGGCTCCCGTCGGTACGGACGGGGCGGGGGGCCCTGCGGGTCCCGGCTCCAACCTGTCGTAGCGTTGCGACCATTTGGGCAGACGTGTGGTATGCTCCCCGGATCGGGATGCCTTGCGGCCGACGACGAACCAGAACTCCCCGCACAGGCAGGCGCGGGAGGTGAGAATGGAGAGCAGTTGCGGAGCTGCGTGACTGCCGGCGAGGTACTTCTCGGCGTGCATGACCGTGCGCCAGGTTGCCAGGCGCACGAAGGGGTAGAGCAGAGCGAAGAAGAGGAAGGACTTGGCCTTGTAGAGCGCCGCCGTGAACTCGGCGATCTCCAGTCCGCGGGAGACCATCTGGTAGAGGAAGACCGGGAGGTGGGGAGGGTAGTTGTGGAAGGCAAAGGCCGATTCGTGCGGCACGTCGAAGCCGATGAAGGAGCGCTTGAGCTTGTGGAAACCGGTCCACAGAAAGTGCAGGCGTGAGGAGAGCTTCAGGGTGTTGGGGGTCATGACCACCACGATCCCCCCCGTACGGCAGACCCGGGCCAATTCCTCGACTGCCCGATCGTGGTCGCGCAGATGCTCGATGACGTCCAGCAGGAGCACCGCATCAAAACTCCCGTCCGCGTACGGCAGCCCGCGGAGAATGTCCACTCCGTGGTCCACCTCGATGCCAGCGTAGCACTCGTCGTACCTGGTGAAGTTGGTCCCCCGGACCCGGAACCCACGATCCCGCAGCAGAGCCAACTCGTGACCAGACCCACAACTGACCTCGAGTACCTCGCCACCGGCCACGGCATGCGCGGCAACCAAGTCCACCGCCTTGCGCTTGCGGACATCTCGGGATTCGGACATGCTCGCCTCACACGTCAGGATACCCCCGGCACTCCCTTCCCTCGACGTTCGGGGATGTCTCTCCGGGGCGCCCCGCCAATGCCCCGGAACATACCCGCCCAAATCTCCGGCGCAAACCCCGGCTCACGGCAGCGCCGGAGGCGGATGGCCAGGCAAACGATCCGGACCCGCAGTGTGCCCGGGGGGCAGGCGCGTGCGCCGCCGCGTCAGAGCAGGTCCGACAGTGGCGTGTAGGGCAGACCCAGGGTGTGTGCCACGCGCTCGTAGGTGCAGTGGCCACGGTGGGTGTTCACGCCCCGGGCCAGGGCCGCGGACCGACGGCACGCTTCGGCACATCCCATGTCCGCCAGTTGTAGGCCGTAGGGGAGAGTGGTGGAGGTGAGGGCCCGGGTCGAGGTGAGCGCGACGGCCCCGGGCATGTTGGTCACGCAGTAGTGCACGATGCCGTCCACCACGTAGATGGGTTCCGCATGCGTCGTGGGCCGGCTCGTTTCCAGGCAGCCGCCCTGGTCGATCGCGACGTCCACCACCACGGCTCCGGGGCTCATCCTTGCGAGGTCCTGCCGGGTCACCAGCTTCGGCGCACGATCCCCGTGCACCAGAACGGCGCCGATGAGGACGTCGCATTGCTGCAGGGCCGCCTCCAGGTTGGCGCGCGTGTTGTACAGGGTGGTCACCTGCCCCGAAAAGATGTCGTCCAGGTAGGCGAGGCGTTCGGCCACGACGTCCAGGACCGTGACCTCGGCACCCAACCCCAGGGCAACCTTGCAGGCATGGAGTCCCACCACGCCTGCACCCAGGATGACAACCTTGCCGCGCGCGACGCCGGGCACTCCCCCGAGCAGAATGCCGCGGCCGCCGAAGCGCTTTTCGAGGTACTTCGCAGCCTCCTGGACCGCGAGTCTGCCCGCGATCTGGCTCATGGGCGTGAGGCAGGGCAAGGCGCCGTCATCGGTCTCGATGGTCTCGTAGGCAATCCCGGTGATGCCTCGCCGGAGCATCTCGCGGGTCAGCTGCTCCCCGGCAGCCAGGTGCAGGTAGGTGAAGAGGATGAGTCCCTCCCGGAGGCAGGGGAATTCGTCGGCCTGGGGCTCCTTGACCTTGATGACCATGTCGGCCCGGCCGAAGACCTCCGCGGCTTCGGAAAGGAGTTCCGCCCCGGCATCCGTGTAGGCGCCGTCCTCGAACCCGGCAGGGATCCCGGCGCCGGACTCCACCAGCACTCGGTGCCCCCGCGCCACGTACGCCCGAGCACACTCCGGGGTAAGCCCCACGCGGTACTCGTGACCTTTGATCTCCCTGACGGTGCCGACGACCATGGGCAACCCTCCTGTCTGCAGCAATACCGGCAGGGCCCTGAGGAGGACCCACGCGAGAACCCGACCCCACACTGTACACAGCGGATCCCCCGAGCTCCAGGCGCTGCCATGCCGGCACAGGGGTGGTTCAGCAAGCGAGGCCCGGGATCCCGCCGCCACTCTCCCTGGGCAGTGGCTGACGACCCGGGGAGAGGCGGGGAGGAACGGCGGCGCGTCCACTCCCTTTCCCCTCATCGGCGTCCCATCAGGGCAGGCCCAACGACAGCCCTCGAGTCAGAAACGCACAAAGCTCCACCCCAGAGGCCTGTCGCCGGCGTACGGCAGATAGCCGTGGAAGGGACGCGGATCGGCGTCGAAAACCAGGGGCAGGAAGTGACGGTCTCCTGCCCACATCGGCAAGGCGCAGATCCCGGCAACCGGGACCCAGACCAAGGGCCCTTCCTCGCTGCATCGGCGCGGCGTCCCCGAGAAGGCCAAGATCAGGAACACAAACCCGAGCCAATCCTGTCCGGAGGGGCCGAATCCCGTCCAGTTGACTGTGCCCCGCAGGCACATGGATGTCACCTCGATGCCGGCTTCCTCCCGGATCTCACGCACCATGCAGGACCCAACATCCTCGTTGGGCTCCATGCGCCCCCCCAGGCCATTGTACTTGCCATACTGCTCGTCGCCTCTGCGGCTGACACGATGGGTCAGCAGAACCTGCGTCCGGTCCGGGCTCAGGACATAGCCCAACGTGCTGACAATGGGACAATAGGGCATCGCGTGCCTCCATGACCCTCGCGTTACGGATGCATGCCCACGACAGCAGGGAACACATCCCCAGCGGCTGGCAACCCTGCGGACAGAACCGCTGCTGCTCCACAGCATGGTGCCCAGGCGTCAGCGACATGACAGTCTGCGACTGCCCGGGCTCATGCGGGGGCCAACGCAAACGTACCCCCTCCGACAGGCAATGGGAACCCCGCGGAATGCAACCACCCCACCAGCGGCCCAAAAACGCGCCGGAGATTCCACCCTCAGCCCAGGTGCGTAACGACGCGTCCAGCCGCCATCTCCGGTCCACACTTTGCAAAGTGTGGACCATCCGGCAGCTGCGTCTTTTGCCGAAAAACACGTTATCGATGGCCTCGTTCTACGGACATCTTCGGTCCACACTTTGCAAAGTGTGGACCAAGCTGCGACGGTGGTTGCTCCGGCCAGGTTCTGATGGGAGGGGGTCCGTGGCGCAATCGCTCCTCTGCCTTCCGCTTCCCATGCCGGTTCCCGACCCGGGGGAGGCGCGGACGGCCCGTGTCCGAGCAAGCTCTGGGAGGCTTGTCGGTCCCGGCGGAGGTATTACCTTGGCTTGCGGATGCATCCGGGTCCTGCTGGGCTTGCGAAGGCGGACGGGTTCAGGGTGCCGGCATGGGTCGGATGTCGGGCAGGAGATGGCGGTGGGAACCTGTCACGAGATGGCGACTGCCGGGGGTGATGGCATCGAAGGTCGGAGGCGTCAGGTTCTGGCGTTGGTTGGGGTGACACTTCTCCTGCTGGTTCCTTCGTTGGGCACCTGGTTGGGGATGTGGGTTTTCCCGGGTCAGGTCGTGGGGCAGGTGCTTTTTTCTGTGGCCAAGGTGGCTCTTCTGCTCCTGCCGCTGCTCTGGCGTCGGTACGTGGATCGGGCGGGTCTGAGCCTGTCTCCCATGCGGCGAGGGGGTCTGCTGCTGGGTCTGGGGACGGGGTTCGCGCTCTCGGCGGTGATCCTGGGTGCCTACGTGACCCTGTCCGATCGCCTGCTCGATCCGGTGCTGTTTCGGCGGATGGGGGCGGCCCTTGGTCTGGATCGTCTGCCCGTGTATCTGGCCGGTGCGGTCTACTGGTCGACAGCGAACTCGCTGCTTGAGGAGGTGGTCTGGCGTTGGTTTGCCGTCGAGAGGCTGGAGGATCTGGGGCTGCGCCAGGGGGCGGTCTGGCTCAGCGCCCTCGCCTTCACGTTCCACCACATCGTGGCCCTGCGGCTGTATTGCGGCTGGCCGGCGGTCCTGCTCTGCAGCGCAGGCATCTTCGCCGGAGGGGTGACCTGGTCGGCGCTCTACCGCCGCACGCGTTCCGTCTGGCCGGGATACGCCAGCCACGCCGTGGTCGATGTCTGTGTCTTCTGGCTGGGATGGCATCTTATCGGCGGCGGCAATCCTTGAGACCGGCGGCCCCGGCGCTGCGCCCCTTCCCCCAGGGCTGTTTCAAGATCCCAACGCCGCCGCCGGGCTTGTCCCGGTGGAGCGCCGATCGGAGGGTGGGGAGGGGGCGCGGCCGCGC
>JAFGRS010000875.1 GCA_016935045.1 Lentisphaeria bacterium
CCCGCGAATGCCCGCGCGGCCGCGAGAGTTCCATCCCCCTGGAGCGCGAGCGTACCGCGAGCATCCCTACGTTGACTGAGGCGTTACACGTAGTTTCCGGGGTTGGTGTTGCATTGACGTGGGGGCGGCGTACGTTATCCGTGTTGACGCCCCGCCCTCGGGCGGAGCTTTAGATAGCGAGGTTGTGACGGCGGCCGGGACCGAAACGGCTTCGGGACCCGAGTGGGGCCGTCCCTGAGAGAGCGTTATCTGCTCCATACAGCGCCTTTGCGGGCGGGTACGGTTCGGATAATGGAATGTGGTGTAACCGTCCTTCGGGCAACCGCCACCGGATAGGTTGTCGGATTCGAGACCATCCCGGGGGTTCCTGTCGGGTCGGTTGCGATGATTCCCTCCGGGGGCGGATTCCCGCCTCGATGTTTCCTTTCCGCAGGTCCCGTTCCGTGCCGGGTTCCGTTGGTCCCGGAACCATGGCTGTCGTGCGTGCCGGCATGGCGCCGCGATGGCCTTTGGGGTGGCGGCAAGGGAGTTCGCCGGTCTGTCGGCGAGGCGCCATGGAATCGAAGCAGGACATTCGCCGGGCCATGCTGGCCCGCCGGGGCGAGGTGGGGAGCCCGGACGCGCCCTCGGAGTGGGTCGCGGCACGTGTGCGCGGTCTGGCCGCCTGGCCTCGGGCCAGTGCGGTGACCGGCTACATGGCGCTTGACGGGGAGGTGGATGTCGGCGTCCTGCTGAGGGAGTCCCTGGCCCGGGGGATTCCCGTGTGGCTGCCACGGTATTCCCGCCGGATCGGGGCCTACGAGATGGTTGCCGTGAGGGGACTCGGAAAAGACCTCGCCAGAGGCCACTTCGGAATCCTCGAACCGGCGCCGGACCTGCCCCCCGTCGAGGAAGCCCGGCGCACCGCGGATGACGTCCTCTGGCTGGTGCCCGGTGTGGCCTTCGATGAGATGGGACACCGCATCGGCCGCGGAAAAGGCTACTTCGACCGCCTGTTGCGCTCCGTACGCGGCTGCCGGGTCGGTGTCGCCTGGGACTGGCAGGTCCTGCCGCGGTTGCCCTGTGCTGAGGAGGACGTTTCGATGCATTGGATTGTCACGCAGGAACGGGCCATCCCCTGCGCCGGGGCCGAATTGTCGGCGGGATGAGAGGATTTGAGGATAGAAAGGACAGAGCATGTCTCCAGGAGTGCAGATTCTCGCGCAGTTGGCCATGCTGGCGGCCGGGGTTGCCGTCGGTTATGCCATTCGCACGCTCGTGCATCGCAGCCAGCACGGCAAGATCGGCGAACTCAGTAAGAACGCAGAGCGCGAGGCGGAGGCCCTGGTCAAACAGGCCAGGGTGGACGCCAAGGAAATCGTCCTCAAGGCAAGAGAGGAATTCGAGCGCTCCACCGACCGGCGGCGCGCCGAAATGGAAAAGCTCGAAGAACGCTTCTCCGCCCGCGAACAGAACCTGGACCGCAAGGCCGATCTGGTCGAGGAACGCATGCGCGAAATCGACCGGCGGGAGAAGTCCCTCCGCCAACAGCAGGAAACCCAGGAAGAACGGGAACGGGAACTGACCGCCGCCCTCTCCCGCCAGGCCGAAGAACTGGCACGAATCGCGGGTATGACCCGGGAAGACGCCCGCAGACAACTCATGGACCAGATCGCGGAATCCCTCGAAGCCGAACGCGGCGCACTCATCCGCCGCTTCCAGGAGGAAAACCGGCAGCGGCTCACCCAGGATGCCCGGGAAGTCATGGTGGCCGCCATGCAACGGTATGCTGGAGACTGCGCCTACGAACGCACCACCTCAACCGTCCCGCTGCCCAACGAGGACATGAAGGGCCGCATCATCGGCCGCGAAGGCCGCAATATCCGCGCCATCGAGGCGGCCACCGGAGTCAGCGTGCTCATCGACGACACGCCGGACGCCGTTGTCGTCTCCTGCTTCGACCCCGTGCGCCGGGAAATCGCACGCATCGCCCTCGAACGCCTCGTCTCGGACGGCCGCATCCATCCGACCCGGATCGAGGAGATGGTGGCCAAGGTGCGCAAGGAAATCGAAGCGGAACTCCAGCAGGCAGGACAGGAAGTGGTCGAGAAACTCGGCGTGGCGAGGCTGCGGCCCAACATCGTCGGCCTCCTGGGCCGGCTGAAGTACCGCTACAGCTACTCCCAGAACGTCCTCATGCATGCCGTCGAGGTGGCCTCGATGATGGGCATGATTGCCGCCCAGCTCGGACTGGACGAACGCAAGGCCAAGCGCGCCGGCCTGTTGCACGACATCGGCAAGGCGGTCGACCACGAGATCGAGGGTTCCCACGCCCTGATCGGCGCCGACCTCCTGAAACGGGCCGGAGAGGACGAGGATGTCATCAACGCCGTGGCCGCACACCACGAAGACGTGGAGAAGACCTCCCTGCTGGCGATCCTCGTGGACATCTGCGACACGCTCAGCGCCAGCCGTCCCGGCGCGCGCTCGGAAACCACCGAACTCTACCTCAAGCGCCTCGAACAACTCGAAGCCATCGGCAAGGCCTTCGAGGGGGTGGAAGCCTGCTACGCCATCCAGGCCGGCCGGGAACTGCGCGTGGTCGTGGAACCGACCCACATCACCGAAGACCGCGCCGCGATCCTGGCCCGGGACATGGCCCAGCGCATCGAGAAGGAAATGCGCTATCCGGGCCAGATCCGCGTCTCCGTCATCCGCGAAACCCGAGCCGTCGAGTACGCCAAGTAACACGTCTCGGAAATGCTACACATCTCATTGCGCTGCAAGGACCATGGTCCATGGTCCCCGGTTGCGCGTAGCGCTGGGATTGGTGTTGCAATCGGTTCGGAACGAATCTGTTCGTGTATTTCGCGTGGTTCGCGGTGAAGCATCCAGGCTACGTTCCCGCCGTGCGGCGCCGTGACGTTCCGGGGTGCCCTGCCCCGCGCCGGGGGTCATGGCGCCGCGCCGTCGTCCGGCGCCGGCGGCGCCGTCGCACTTCTCTCCCCGGCGGTGCGGGCGTTCGTGTCCGGCGCCGGTTGCTCGGCCGGAACAACGTCTCCGCGTTGGCCTTCGTTGCGCCACAGGACCTCGTACACGAAGGTCACGGGACCGATGCCGATCTCGTCGCCCTGGCGCAACATGGCGCTCCGCACGGGCCTGCCGTTGAGCTGGGTTCCCCTGCGACTGCCCGCGTCCCGGAGGCGGTGCCCTTCGGCCGCGGCCGCGATGCTGGCGTGATGGGTGGAGACACTCGGGTCGGGAATGCAGACGGTGCAATCCACCCCTCGACCAACCGTCAATTCGGCTCCCTCCAGGGACACCATCGTGCCCCGCAGGGGACCGCGGGTGGCCACCAGGCGGGCCTGCCGGCTGCCAACCGGACGCGCGGTCGAGTAGAGGTGCACGTCCCGTTGCGGGAAGGGGATCGTGATCCCGTAGCGCTTGAAGGCGTACCAGATCTGCTTGTTGAGGTCACTTCGGATCGCCGGTATGGATTCGTAGTTGTCGATGTATGCCCGCAGTTCGTAGAGCAGCGCCGAATCGAGGTAGTCGCAGAAATGGACTTGGGCAGCGGGGGTTTCGAGGACCCCGAGCACGCGGGATGCGGCCTCTTCGAGGGCGGCTGCCACGACGCCACAGGGGGTTTCGTAGCTAACGCCGATGGGGATTCGGAGCAGGTGTACGGGGGACGGCATCTCGTAGTTGGTCACCTTTTCGCGCACGCTGACGTTGTTGGGGATGATGACGCAGTCGTTGTCCCGTGTGCGCACCGTGGTGGTCCGCCAGGCGATGTTCACCACGTCGCCCTCGATCTCGCCGATGCGCACCCAGTCCCCCAGTTTGAACGGGCGCTCCAGGCTCATGACCACGCCGGCCAGGAGGTTGCTGAGCAGATCCTGCACCGCCAGGCCGAGAACGATGGAGAACGCCCCCGAAGTCAGGAAGACCGGGGTCAGATTCAGATTGGGAAACGACCACGTCAGGAGCACGAAGATGCCGATGAACGCGAGCATGGCCAGGGCAACGGCACGAAGCAGCGGCGGCACACCGCCTCGGGTGAGATGAACACGCTCGGGCAGCACCAGCCGGCCCAGGGGCGCCAGAACGGTGACAAAGGCCAGGGAGAGACAGAGGAACTCGAGCAGGGCAAGCGCCCGGGGCAGCTCCTCGGTCAGGCCAAGGACATGGACGCCGGACCAGCCGAGACCGGTCAGACCCATCAAGATCGGCACCAGCCAGGCCACGCGACGCACCATCCCCAGGTGCATCAGTGCCCGCAGCAGCCCCCCCCCGAGAATCAGGATCACGATCACCGCGAGAATCATCAGACCGACTTCGTACCGCGCCCAGCGGGACGGTTCGGCGGCCTCCTGGGCCAGCACGGCGGGGCCCAGCATCCCTGCCCCGCTCAGCAGCAGACCTCGGACTCCCCGCCACAGCGGAACCCGACACGGACAGGCACTCATCCCTGACCCTCTCATGCTGTGCGCCGGCTTTCCCGCTGCACCCGGCGCCCTGGTCCCGAGCGTACCGCCGCGCCGCGCGCCTCAGGGGCGTGTACCCGCCCCCAGCTCCCGGAGACGTTCGCGCGCCTCGGCGGCCTCGCGGCTGTCCCGAAACCACGCCTGCACCTTCACATAGAGCTCGATGGCGCGCGCCTTCTCCCCGAGTTCCCGGTCGTAGATCCTCGCCGCCTCGAAGAGGACCCCCGGACCCGCGTCGGGATCCTGGCGCGATACCTCCAGGAGGGTCTCGGCCGCCAGGCGGGCGTTGCTCAGATCGGGGGGGGCGCAGATCTCTGCCGTCAAGCGCAGGGCTTCCAATCCCCGGGGCGTCCCGGGACAGCGCGCAATCACCTGCTGCAGGTCATGGATGAGGCGCTGCTGCAGATCGGCAGGATAGCGTCTTCCCGCCGTGGCCCGCTTGACGGCACGCACCAGCGACCCAAGCACGGCCGGCCCCCTGTCGCGCCCCTCATTGGCAAGCTCCCATTCCGTGCGGACCTTGTTCAGAATGGCCTCCGGAAGACGCTCTGAATCAGAATAGAGACGCAGGAAGACCTCGTACTCCGCGATGGCTCGCGCCCGGTCCCCCATGTCTCGGTACACCCCCGCCAGGGCGAACTGCGCCTCGACCGCCAGGGCGCCCCTCGGGTCCCGAGTCATCATGGCGGTCAGTATCGGCAGGGCCTCCGCGGGGCGGCCGTTGCGGACCAAGCCCTGGGCCCGTACCAGCTCCGCTTCGGGGGGGTCCGGGGTGGCACGGGGCGGAGGCTTCGCCGCCGGGGGAGGGGATTCCGCCGCGGCCGGGGGCGTCGCCGGAGACGGCACGGGTCTCACGGACGCAACCGTCACGGGGGCGGTGGCTGGAACGGCCTCCGGGGCCGTCGGCGGCTCCGGGACCACGGCCGCAGGCGGGGCAGCCGTCGGGGCCGGAACCGGCACGGGCGCCGCTGCGGCCGCCACGGGGCCCGGTGGAATGGCCGCGGCCGGACCGGCGCCGGGCGCCGCCGGTGCGGCAGGCTGTGCGGATGCCTCCGGCGCTCCCCCGGGCGCCGGTACGACGGTCGCGGCCGGGGCCGGCGAAGGGGCCTCCGGCACGGGAGTGGGCGCCGCGGCCGGGGCCGATGGGAGTTCGGGAGTGACCACCGCGGCGGGAGCGGGCGAGGGGGCCGGGGGGAGGACAGCCTCTCCACCGGCGGCAGCTCCGCCCGCGGCCGCCGCAGGGGCGGCGGAAGCCAGCGTCGGCTCAGCCGCCGTCGCCGGCGGGCCCCCCGCGCCGGCAGCGGACCCCGTGAGGGGCTGCCCTGTTGCGGCCGGCTGGGATTCGGCCACCGGCAGGGACCCTTCGGCCCGTTCCGGCCGGCGCGCCCGCCACGGCGCCAGGAGGACGGCCCCCAGGACAAGGACCGCGGCCACGCCGGCCGCGGCGAGGACAAGACGCCGACGCGGAGTGAGAAACAGACCGTCCCCCCCCCCGCCTCCCGCCCCTCGCAGCCCCCGGGACCGCATCAACCGCAGGAGATCCGCGCGGATGTCGGCGGCGCACTGGTAGCGGTCCTCGGGAGACTCCTCCAGGCACTTGCGCACCACGGCATCCAGGCCGATGGGGACATCCGCGCGCAGGAAGCTCGGCATACGGAAATGCCCGATGGGGAGTTTGCCCGTGAGCATCTGGTAGAGAATGACGCCGAAGGAGAAGATGTCCGTGCGGTGGTCCACACGGTGGCTGTCCAGGCGCTGTTCGGGGGACATGTAGTTCATGGTCCCGATGCTGGTGTTCTCCGTTGTCAGGGTGGCGAAGCCGGCCGTGCTGGTTTCGAGCTGGGCGATGCCGAAATCGGTGATCTTGGGGCGCCGCGTCCGGATTTCGATGAGGATGTTCGACGGCTTGAGGTCGCGGTGAACCACGCCGATGCCGTGGGCATGGTCCAGGGCGTCACAGAGCTGGACGGACCAGTCCAGCACGTCCTGAAGGGGAAGGGCGCCGCCTCCCAGCCGCGTGTCCAGGCTGCCACCGTCCACGTACTCCGTGACGATGTACAGGGTATCCCCCTCCCGGCCGCGGTCGATGACCTGGACCACGTTCGGATGGCTCAACTGGGCGATGATCGTGCCCTCGCGCTCGAACCGCGCCACCAGTTCGGGCCGGGAAGCGAAGGGCGCCGGCAGGACCTTGATGGCGACCACCCGGTTCAGAGAAGGCTGAATGCCCTGGTAGACCACCGCCATGCCGCCGCGGCCGATCTCACCCCGGATCTCGTAGGCCCCGAGCCTCGTCGGACGAGGATCCCTGTCGCTGTCCATATCCCCTGCCTGGGTGCGTGTCGCCCCGCTGCCACGGCCCGTCCGAGGATGCCCCGCGCTCCCCGACGCCGAGTCGTGATGCCCCGACTATAGCCATTCCCCGGAAGGACGCAATGCTGGGCGCGAACGCGCCGTAAGGCCTCAGTCCAATCCGAGAACCGGCTCAGCAGGAGCTTCGCCCTCCAGGGGATGGGCGTCGCATCCTCGGTTCGGATTGTAGGGCGAAGCTCCTGCTGAGCCGCATCCCGGACCATTCGCGGGGTTGACTGAGGCATTACAACGCGCCGCGGCAATCCCCACCGCCATGCCGCCGCGGCGGGTCGAGGCTGCGGTCACGTTTCCGTCAGCCCCCGGGCACGATGGCCCCGTGCCCGGCGAGGAGGTCCCGGATCTCACCCAGGGGGACCTCGAGGGGTGTGGTCCGGCTCCGGGCGGCCAGGGCAGCCGCGGCTCCGGCGGCCTGGCCCATGGCCATGCAGGATGCCTGGACCCTCAGCCCCGAGTTGGCCAGGCGATCGCTCGATACACAACGTCCCGCCACCAGCAGGTTGCGGCTGCCCCTGGGTACAAGTGCCCGCAACGGAATGGTCGGGACCGTGCCGGGGGTCAGGGGTTTGGGCTTCACTCCGGTCCGGGTGTGGAGGTCGACCGGGTAGAACGCATAGCACACCGCGTCCTCGAAGACGCGGCCCGAGGTGTAGTCCCCGTGCGTGATCACCGTCTCGCCCTCGATGCGGTGGCTTTCCCGATGGGCCACCTCGGGCTGCATGTGCAGCAGACGTGCCTTCCCGGCCTGCTGCCGCACGCGCTCGAGCAACGTACGCCGTCCGGCCAGATTGGCCTCGGTCATGGTGGCGGCGGTCGAGGAATCCGCCCCGTGGACATACAGGGCCTCGAGTTGGCTCCGGCCCGGCGCGGGCGCGCCCCCGAGCTTGTAGAGCAGGGAGCCGGGCTGCGTCTCCTCTTCCCGCAGACGCGGCAGGTTGAGCATGCCGACGACCGCGGCGCCGCCGGTGCAGTCCACCAGCTGCCGGCAGTCCACCCGGCGGCGCAGGCCGGGGCCGGCCGTTTCGAGACGCCACCCGGCCACCGCAGCGCGGACGGCCGTGGGGAACTCGTAGTAGGCAATCCTCACACCGGCTGCCAGGCAGGCCTCCTCCGCCAGAAGGGCATAGAGGTACGGATTGATGTGAACCTGATTCTGCCAGTGACGCGCCGGGACAACCGTGAAATCCGGCAGGGCACCCCCGTCGAGGGCAACGGCTTCCCGGACCAACTCCCAGCCGATCCCGGCGATGATCTGCCTCCCCCACGCATCGAACAGCCCGGGGAAGGCGACCCCCCCCGCAGTCATCGTCCCGCCCAACAGGCTGCTCCGCTCCACCAGGACCGTGGACGCCCCCGCACGCGCCGCCTGAATGGCGGCAATCACCCCGGCCGTGCCCCCGCCGACGACCACGACATCCGCCTCCGTCGCCACCGTCTCGATCCCCATGGTCCCAACCTCCGGCTCCCCCGCGGCAGCGGAGGCCAGAGCCAGGCCGCGCGAAGCGGCCAACGCCACACCGGCAGCGGATGCCTGGAGGAAACCCCGCCTCGGGACAGGAACATGTGTCACGGCTGCGTCCTTTCCGTCGTCTGCAGGCATCGGGAAACGGCCGCCGCGACGGCTGGGACCCGCGGCGCCGCGGGCGCCCCGGGAGGCGGCCGTCGGCGCAACCTGCGACCAACCCGGGGACACCGCTGCTACGATAGCGCCCGCGTCGAGGTCGGCAAGACAGCAGGGAGACGGGGGCCGGCGCACTGTTTTCCGGCCAGCGGCCGGGTGCGAGTGTCCGGAAAACGGGGCCGGGCGCACGGTTGTCCGCCGGGGTGTTTTTCGGACGCGGTGGTCGATGCCGCCGAGGGCGGCGGGATCGAGGGCGGACGCTTCGGCAGAGACGCTGCCCTGTGGCTGTCGGGGCAGGGCTGTTTCAAGATCCCAACGCCGCCGCCGGGCTTGTCCCGGTGGAGCGCCGATCGGAGGGTGGGGAGGGGGCGCGGCCGCGC
>JAFGRS010000876.1 GCA_016935045.1 Lentisphaeria bacterium
GCGCGGCCGCGCCCCCTCCCCACCCTCCGATCGGCGCTCCACCGGGACAAGCCCGGCGGCGGCGTTGGGATCTTGAAACAGCCCTGCATGGGACGCGACGGCGTGCCCTCCATGGCCGGGATCAGCGACGAGGGAAACGGACGGCGGGGCTTCGTGCTGCTGGACTTCGAGTTGCCCTGACGGGAGCCACTCAGCGGGGAATCGAGGGAATCGGGAGAATCGAGTCCGGTGGGCCCCTCGAATCACCCCTCCCGCTCGATCTCCCGGGTCCCACTGCACGCGGGGAACTTCGAGCACCCCCAGAACTCCTGCCCGGTGTTCCGGCCCGCTTTGGCTTTGCGGCGGCGCATGGGCGCACCACACTCGGGGCACATCGGGACGTCCTCGCTCCCGGCCATGACTTCGCGCCGGATCACGGAGAGTTTCTCGCGGAAGCCGCCCTCCTCCTGAAAGGCCTGCATCTGCCTTTCGAGCTGGTGGTTCAGCATGTTGATGATCCGGGCGATGAGGATCAGCAGAGCATTGGCGACCACCGTGTCGTCCGGAGAGTCCAGCCAGGCGGCAAACTTGTGCCTCTGGATCAGGATGTGGGCGCAGGCATCGTGGACAATGTCGGGACCGTACTCGGGCGGGTCCAGGCGGACCTCGTACACGGCCCGGGCGTCTGGGGAGTCCTTGGCCCACGGCACGAGGTCCTTGCCGAGGAGCCACTGGATGTAATCCCCGGCCAGTTCGGCCAGGCTGCCTCGGGCCACATCGGTGAGTTTCATTTCGGTCTCGCGGGACGTGGCATGGCGGGACGCACCCTCGGCGTTGTTCGCGCAGCCTGAGCGGGCAGCCTGGGTCATCTGGTCGAACTGCCGTCCGCAGGGGTCGTTGGTCCGGTTCAGGAAACGCCGGCAGAACTGCTTCGTACCCAGCTGCACGATGCCGGCCAGGATCCATGAATCCATCCGGAAGTGGCCGCAGGTGCCGCCGAACATGGCAACTCTCCTTGTCTCATGGTGGAGGGCGGGGCCGTCGAGGGGATCGGGAGAATCGAGTCCGGCGATTCCCTCGAATCCATCGATTCGGCCTGCCACGGAGACCCCCGTCTGGGTTTCCGCACTGGCTTCTACGGTAGCCCCGACATGCGGGCGGCGTCCAGGGAAGGGGGGTGGGAAAATCGAGGGAATGCGACGGATTCGAGAGAGTCGATTCCCTCGACTCCCTCGATTCCCTCGACTCCCTCGATTCCCTCGACTCCCTCGATCCCACTTGTCTCCCTCCGCGATGGCGCCGTGTACACTCAAATTGCGGGTGTAGGGTATCGGCAGCGCCACTGGACAGCCACGGGGAATGGGCGCAGGCGGCGTGTGCGGCGCTCGGCCCTGGCCGGGCCGGCCTGCCACTCCATTGCGCGCTGCTGCCGGGAGCGGGTTGGATGCTCGCGGGGAACGAGTTGGATCCGTGTGCTTCGGAGTCATGCAGATGAGACACCTGCTCCTGTGCATGGGATTGGCATCGGGGGTCGCCGTGGCGGCACCGGAAGGGACAGACTGGGTCAGCGTCAGGCCAGAGGAGTTCCCTGGTGCCCTCAACAACCCGCTGAAGGGATTCCGCGGCTACCACAGCGGAGGATACGGGCTCCTGCATCGCCAGTACATCCCCTGGAATGCCATCGAGGTCAGCGCCGATGACACGGTGGACCGCATCATCTCCCACACGAACAGGATCGCGCAGCGTGAAGGGAAGGGTTTCGGGGAACTGAACGTCAAACTCGTACCGCGCGTGTACCTGGATTGGGACGGTACGCTGGGAACGCCCGAACGTCCCAAGCAGCACTGGCCGGCCGACATGGCCGAGTTTGACTACGACAGCCCCGCGTTCCACCAGCGCCTGACGGCATTGATCGCGAAGCTGGGCCAGGCGTGGGACCAGGACCCGCGGGTGTTTGCGGTCCAGATGGGCTTGATCGGGTACTGGGGGGAACACCACAATCCGGCACCCACCCAGGCGCAGCGACGCCTCCTCGTCGATGCATTCAAGAGAGCATTCAAGAACAAGCCCATCCTCGTCCGTCATACGGATGCGGAATTCATGGACGCCGGGTTCGGGATCTACTACGACACCTTCGCCAACGTTGGGCGCGAGCCGCATCGGGCCGCCGAACACCCGGACATCAAAGGGCAGTTCCCCTGGCAGGCCACTCACGTCTACCCCGACATCTGGAAGCATGCCCCCATCGAAGGCGAGGTGGAGTACAACTGGCAGAAGCAGCGCGAGAACGCCGATCCGGAGGGGACATTCGGGCGCACCCCCGACGAAACGATGACCGTGCCCGCCTACCGGCGCTACATGATCGACAAGATCCGTAGGTACCACGCGACCTACCTGGGGTGGATCTCCGGGTACAACTCGGCCGATCCGGCTGTTCTGGATGGCGCGGGTGAGGTCCAGAAGGCGTTCGGCTACCGGTTCGTGATCGACTGGCTGCGCTACCCGGCGAGGCTCCATGCCGGCGAGGCCGTGTCGGTCAGGATGGCTGTCCGGAATACGGGCAGCGCTCCGTTCTATCTGAACTGGCCCGTGGCCGTGGCCCTCCTCGATCCGGCGACTCGCGAACCGGTATGGTCGGCCCCGCTGACGGGGATCGACATTCGCGATTGGCTCCCCGGCGAAGACTGGGACGGCGAGGCCTTCGCCTACCGTACCCCGGCGAAACAGTATGCCGCCTCCGGCAGCGCGACGCTTCCAGCCAACCTGGAACAGGGCGAGTACATCCTGGCTGTTGCCATTCTCGACCGGGAGGGAGGCATGGTCCCGAGTGTACGCTTCGCGGTCACGAACTACTTCACCGGCGGATGGCATCCGTTTGGCGTGACCGGCGTGGGCAAGGCGCCGGCGCAGACCGCGCTGCCCGACGTTCCCTTCGACAGCCCGGCGTTCGACCGGACCCTCCACTACCGCGTGCCGGAAGAACTCCTTTCGGTGCAGACCCCGCCGGTTCCGGATGTTGGCGCGATTCCGCGCCGGCAGCCCGATCCGGACTCCGAACTCATCGACCCATGGCGCTACTGGTGCCTGGTACGCAGGAGCAACACTGTCGAGAAGTCCGTCACGTACGACGGGCCGGTGGACGGCCCGGCCGGGCCGAGAGTCCTCAGCGTTCAGGGCGACTATGGGCGTGGCAGCAACCTCGGCTACACGTTCTTCAACGCCGGTACGCTGCCGCCCGGCAGGTACCGCTTCTCGTGCCGGACGAAAGGAACACCGGACCAAGGCATCCGTTTCGACGTTGCCGACGGCTGGCAACCGTTCGCCGCCCGCACCGAAATCACCCTCACGCCCGATTGGCGCCGGCATGAGATCGAGTTCCAGGTTGACAAAACGTTCAGGAACGGAACGCGGTTGCGCTTCAGTCTGCCGGACGACGACGCCGGCGAGTTCCATCTGACCGACACCCATCTGCGGCGAATCGAGTGAGGGCCACCAGCCCGCAGGGACTGCAGCCCGCAGAGCACAGACGCCGACGGGAACCGCAACCACGCGCCTGCCGGGACTCGCCGGCAGGCAGGGCCGGGCGGGAGCGTCCTGAGGTAGGTCGCGCGAGCCGAGCGCGACTCTCTTCCGGACTGCGCCACTCGGCTCGTGGCGCGGGAGTAGGTCGCGCGAGCCGAGCGCGA
>JAFGRS010000877.1 GCA_016935045.1 Lentisphaeria bacterium
CGGATCAGGACGTCTGAGCCTACGGCAGACTCAGGCACAGGGTCCGCGCCAACACGGCCGCGGCCCCGAGCAGCAACAGGCCGGCGAAGACGATCCCCGGATAGAGTTCGCTGCGGCGTTCGTCCACCTTCTCGACCACGCTGGTCTTCACCATCCGGTCGATCTCCGTCATGGCGGCGGCAAAGGCATCCGGGTCCCCGGCTGCCAGGTAGACCCCGCCCCCGGCGGCGGCGACGGCACGGAGCCGTTCTTCGTCCAGGGGGGTGTCCACGTTCCGGTACTCCATGCCGGCCACTCCGCGCACCGGGAGGACCGCACGGGAGGACCCGATGCCGACGACGTGCACGGTGCAGCCCAGCTCCCGCAGCAGCGCCGCGGTCTGTTCCGGGGTCCGTTCGGCGGGCACGTTGTCCCGCCCATCCGTCAGGAGAACGATGACTCTGGGCGCAGGTTCCGTGCCGGCACGGCCACTGCCGGCGAGTGCCAGCGCAGGCGTGAGTCCCGTCCCGTCCTCGACCCATTCGGTGTCGAGCTTCTCCATGCGTGCAAGGAGGGGAGCGTGGTCCACGGTCAGGGGGCAGGCGGGATAGGGGCGGCGGCCGAACACGATCAGGGCGAAGCGGTCACCCGGGCGCGACTCGACGAAGCGGCGCAGGGTCGCCTTGGCGATGGCCAACCGACTGGGCAGCCTGGCCGCCGCCACGGGAGGCACATCCTCGGGCAGGTCAACGGCGTCCATGCTGCCGGAGAGGTCGAGAACCACGGTGATGTCGACCACGCGACGCTCCTCGCCTACATCCCTCTCGAGCCGCTGCGGGCGGGCCATGGCAACGACGAACAGAACCAGCGCCGCCGTCTCCAGAAACAGGGGCACTGACGAACGGGACAGGAGCCGCGGATACGTCGGCAGCGGCGGCAGCCGTGCGACCCGTGCCGCCGGGCCGGGACGCCGCCGGCGGACAAACAGGATGGCCGCCGGGACGATCAGGGCCGCCAGGAACCATGGCCAGGCAAATCTCATCCGTCGGGCTCCCCCGGGATGGGTTCGCGGGAGGACGCCGCGGGGCGATCCCCCCAGGCCCGGACGGCCGCCAGGGCCCTGTCGACGAGCCCGTGGAGTTCCGCCGCGGAGCAGGTCCTGGCGAAGCGCCGGCGATCGCAGTCCGCCATGGCCGCCAGGATGGCTTCCCGGGCAGAGTGGATCGGGGCAGGGGGATGCGCCCCGGTTTGTGTGCCTGGCGCGAGGGTTCCCACCTCCGCGTCGGCCTCCTCTGCGCGTGTGTGGGGTTCCAGGACTGCCAGCAGGGCATGGATGCGATCGGCATGGGACGGCCCCGCGGCCAACGGCAGGTCCGCATCCGGGGCCAGTGCGTCCATCGCGGTGCGGACAGCCTCGAGTTCGGCGACCAGTCGCTCGGGCCGGGGAGCCAACGACCGGCGGTCCGGCGAGCGGCGCAGGCGTCGGGCGGTCCACAGAACCGCAACCCCGGCCAGCACAGGCAGAAGGACCCCCGCGAGAAGCAGCACCGCATCCACCTGCCGAGGCGGCGCCGGCACGTAATCCGCCAGCAACGGCGACACCTCGCCTCGTGCCGGTGCCGTTCCACCCGGCGCCGGCACGGCCCGACTGTCCGCGCGCAGAGGCCATGCGGACACTGGTCTTGCGGCTGCTGTTGCCATCGTCAACCCGGAAACGTCGCCGATCCGTGCCTTCCGACTCTCCGGGAAGCACGTCGGTGCAGGAAGCGCGCCAGGGCGTCCACGGGATCGTCCCGGCACGGAAGCTCGACCAGGTCCGCTCCCGAGCGCGCCAGGGCGCGCCGCAGGTTCCGGTCCATCTCGTCTCGCCAGACCCGGGCGGCATCGCGTTGCTCCCGCGTGCCCAGCCACTCGACCCGGCGGCCCGTCTCGGCATCCTCGAGCAGAATCGGCACTGGACCCTCGGGCAGGCGTCTGTCCAGGGGATCCGAGAGCCGGCAGACAAGGACGTCGTGTTGCCGCGCGGCCCGGCACAGGGCGGGTTCCACGTCCGGTGCGTCCATGTCGCTGATCAGCACCAGGAGTCCCCGGTCATGGCACAGGTGCAGGACCGATTCCACGGCCACGTTCAGGGAGGTCGTCCGACTCGACGCGGGATGACCCAGGACACCGCGCACGAGACGCAGGGCATGGCGTCTCCCCGCTGCCGGGGGCACCCAGAGATGGGCCTCCGAACCGAACAGCAGCATCCCCACCCGATCTCGATTGTGCGCCGCCGCCAGGGCCAGCACCGCCACCACGTCCGCGGCCACCTCACGGGGCGCCCGAGCCAGACCCGGACACCGCATCGACGCGGACAGGTCCACCGCCAGAAGGCACGTCAGGTTGCGCTCCTCGATGAACTCCCGCACGAAGGGCCGCCCCAGACGAGCCGTGACCAGCCAGTCCAGCCGGGCCGCGTCGTCCCCGGGGACGTACTCCCGCACCGACTCCGCCTCGATCCCCCGACCCCGGAAGGCACTGCGGTACACCCCGGCCAGACCCGAATCCAGCAACCGGTTCACCCGCAAACCCAGGCGACGAATGCGGCGGACGCGCTCGGCGTCCAGCGGCGGCACCGCTTCTGCATCGGGGTAGGTCACGGCGCTTTCACCACACCCAGAACCCGTTGGACGATTGCCGCGGCATCCAAGCCCTGCGCCTCGGCCTCGAAGGAGAGCACGAGACGATGGGCAAGGACTTCGACGGCAACGTCCTTCACGTCCTGCGGAATGACATGGGTCCGGCGGCACAGGAGAGCCCGGCATCTGGCGCAGAGCGTCAGCGCCAGGGCAGCCCGGGGGCTGGCGCCGTATTCGAGCAGGGGATGCAGCCTCGCCACCGCTTCCGGGTCCTGGAGCGCGGAGAGTGCCGCCCGATGTCCCGGGCGCGTCGCGGCGACGATATCCAGGACATAGTCCAGGATCCTGCCGTCCATGTAGATCAGGTCCAGGGCCTCTCGTGCCCGGAGGACCGTCTCGGGGTCGGTGACGGGGGAAAGCTGGAAGGGTGGTGTGGGTGTTCCCATCCGTTCGAGGATGGTCCGTTCCTCGGCCCGATCCGGGTAGGGAACAACGGTCTTGAGCAGGAAACGGTCCAACTGGGCCTCGGGGAGGGGGTAGGTCCCCGTCTGCTCGATCGGGTTCTGCGTGGCCAGGACCAGAAACGGGGAGGGCAGGGAATGGCTCACCCCCCCGATGGTCACGTGCCCCTCCTGCATGGCCTCGAGCAGCGCGCTCTGCACCTTGGCCGGGGCCCGGTTGATCTCATCGGCGAGCAGCAGGTGCGCAAAGATGGGACCGCGATGGGCCGAAAACGTGTGGTCCTCGGGCTTGTAAACCAGGGTCCCGATCAGGTCCGAAGGCAACAGGTCCGGCGTGAACTGGATGCGCCGGAACGTGCCCCCCACCGCCGTCGCCAGCGCCTTCACCGCCAACGTCTTGGCCAGCCCCGGAAGCCCCTCGATGAGAACGTGACCCGCCGCCAGCAACGCCATGAGGAGACCGTCCACGAGGCGGTCCTGCCCGACCAGCACGCGGTGCACTTCCGCCCGCAAC
>JAFGRS010000014.1 GCA_016935045.1 Lentisphaeria bacterium
CGCAGGCCGAGCACGTCCTGCATGTCGTAGAGGCCCGGCTTTGCCCGGGCCAGGAAGAGGACGGCCCGCAGCGCTCCGTTGACGAAGGTCTCCCGACTGCCGGCCCGATGGACGAGTTCGAGGCGTTCCCCGGCGGCGGCGAAGATCACCGTGTGGTCCCCCACTGCGTCTCCGCCCCGGATGGCGTGCATGCCGATCTCCCGGCGCGTGCGCTGTCCGACGCGTCCGACCCGGCCGTGCACCGCGTCCCTGGCGTAGTCCCTTCCCGTGGCCTCGGCCAGGATTTCCCCGAGACGGACGGCGGTGCCCGAAGGGGCATCCACCTTGCGGTTGTGGTGCAACTCCACCACCTCCATGTCGTAGTCGTCCCCCAGGACCCGCGCCACCCGATCGCTGAGGGCGAAGAGCATGTTTACGCCCACACTCATGTTCGGTGCCATGACCACGCGTCCCCCCCCCGTCGCCAGGGCCGCGATGGCGCCGCGCTGCTCCCCGCTCAGCCCGGTCGTGCCGATGACCAGGGAGGCTCCCGCCGCGATGGCCTTCGGCGCCACGGCCAGGGTGCTCTCCGGGGTGGAGAAATCGATGACCGCATCGGCACCCGGCAGGACGGAGTCGAGTTCCGCCGTGATACGGATACCGGCAGCGGCGACGCCGGCCGCCAACCCGGCATCCTGGCCGATCCACGCCGAGCCGGAACACTCCAACGCCCCCCCAAGGCCAAAACGCGTGTCGCCCAGGATGCGTGCCATCAGCATGCGTCCCATGCGGCCCCCGGCGCCGATCACCAGCGTGCGAATCATGGCTCGCCCTCCGCGGGGTGCTCCGCCTGCGTCTCCTCGGCCTTGCCCGGCTCCGGGGGCGTCCCCTCCGCGGCCTGGCGCAGGTCGCGGAAACGTCCCTTGGTGCTCTTGAGGTAGACCTCGTAGCTCTTCAGCACCTCGATGGCCCGCTGCACCTGCGGATCGTTGTCGGGCACCCGGCCGGAGGCCGCTTCGCCGTTGCCCTGGGCCTCGAAGATGGCCTGGTACTGGTCCCGGGTCAGGGCGATGTGAATGTCGGGCTCGACACCGTGCTCGTGAATGACCCGTCGGCTGGGCGTGTAGTACATCGCCGTCGTCAGGCGCAGGGCGCTGCCGTCGGGAAGCGGAATGACGTTCTGCACCGAGCCCTTGCCAAAGGTCTTCTCCCCGATGAGGATGGCCCGACCCCAGTCCTGCAGGCACCCGGCCATGATCTCCGCCGCGCTGGCGCTGCCGCCGTTGACGAGGATGGCGACCGGCTTCTTGTCGAACTTGAACCCCTTGCGGCTGGTCCGGAACTCGTGCTTCTGGGAAGGCTGCCGACCCTCGGTGCTGACGATCAGCGTCCCGGGTTCGAGAAAGTAGCTGCAGATCTCCACGGCGCTCGGCAGCAGGCCGCCGGGGTTGTTGCGCAGATCGACGATGAGGGAGTCGATCTTCTGCTCTTCGAGGCTGCTCAGCGCCCGCGTCAGTTCTTCGGCGGTGGGGTCGTTGAACTGGGTGATGCGCACATGGCCCACCCGCGTGCCCTCGAAGACCTTGACGTCGGTGACGCTGAGGACCGGGATCCGTTCCCGCGTGATGGTGTAGTCCCGGGTCTCGCCGGAGGACGGCCGCAGCACCGTGATGTTCACCTCGGTGCCTTGGGGGCCCCGCATCAGGCGCACGGCGTCATTGAGCTTCATCTCCCGGGTCGACTGGCCGTCGATCTTCAGGATCTGGTCGCCGGCCTGCAGCCCGGCACGGCTGCCGGGGGTACCGTCGATGGGCGACACGATGGTCAGCATCCCATCCTTCGTGCTCACGATGATGCCGAGCCCCCCGAACTCGCCCTCGGTGCTCTCCATCATCGAGTCATACTGCTCGGGGGGCATGAAGTCACTGAAGGGATCGAGGCTGCGCACCATGCCGTGCAGGGCATTGTAGACCAGGTCCCGATAGCTGGTCTTGTCGGCGTTGACGTAGTCCTTGCGGATCAGATAGAGCACCCGCATCATGACGGCGACCTTCTCGAAGGCCTCGTCTTCGCCGCTGCGCTCCGCTTCTTCGCTGTAGACGCGGTAGCCAATGGCCGCGTTGACGACAAGCAACCCCCCCAGTACCAGCAGCCAGAACGAACGGGGTCTGGCCAGATCACGCAGCCTCTTCATCGGTCACCTCCCGACGCTTGCTTCGTGCCCGCCGACAGCTCCCCGCCGGCCGCATCAGACCAGACGCTCGGCAAGGTAGCCGACCAGCGCGTCCATGCCGACGCGGTCCTGGGTCATGCTGTCGCGGTGGCGAACCGTCACGGCCCGGTCCTCGAGGGACTCGTAGTCCACCGTCACGCAGAAGGGCGTGCCAATCTCGTCCTGCCGGCGGTACCGCTTGCCGATGCTGCCGCCTTCGTCGTATTCCGTGCGCCAACGCCGACGCAGGTCCCGGAAGAGGCCCGCGGCCGTCTCCCCGAGCTTCTTGACCAGGGGCAGCACCGCCACCTGCACCGGGGACACCAGGGGCGGCAGGGAGAGCAGCACGCGGACATCCTCGTCCCTGCCTTCCTTCTGGGTGGCGGCCATGTCTTCCCGGTAGCCGCGGCAGAGCAGGGCGAGACAGATCCGGTCCAGACCGCAGGAGGTCTCCACCACCGTGGGGAGGAAGCGTTCGTTGTGTTCCTGATCGAAGTAGGAGAGGTCCCTGCCGCTGAATTCGCCGTGGCGTCCCATGTCCCAGGTCCCGCGGTGATGGATCCCCTCGATTTCCCCCCAACCGAAGGGGAAGGCATACTCGATGTCGAGAGCTGCCTGGGCATAGTGGGCGAGCTTCTCGTGCTCGTGGATCTTCAGGGTTTCCTCGGGGAAGCGCAGCAGGTCCCGGTAGAACGACCAGCGTTCGGCCTTCCAGTAGTCATACCACGCCATGGCCTCGTCAGCCCGGCAGAAAAACTCCATTTCCATCTGCACGAACTCCCGGGACCGGAAGGTGAAGAAGCGGGGGTTGATCTCGTTGCGGAAGGCCTTGCCGGTCTGGGCGATGCCGAAGGGGAGTTTTTGCCGCGAGGCAATGCGGACCTGATCGAAGTCCACGAAGATGGGCTGGCAGGTCTCCGCCCGCAGGTAAGCAGCGTGCTCCTCGTCGAAGACGGGTCCGACGAAGGTCTTCATCATGAGGTTGAACTCACGGGGTTCGGTCATCTGCTTCGAGCCGCATTCGGGACAGGTCCCGGGATCCTCCATCTGGTCGACGCGGAAACGTCTGCGGCAGTCCAGGCAATCGGTCATCAGGTCGCTGAACTGGTCCAGATGCCCGGATGCCTTCCAGACCCGGGGATTGCAGATGATGGTGGAGTCCAGCCCGACCACGTTGTCGCGGTCCTCGACCATGTGCTTCCACCACAACTGCTCGACGGACCGCCGCAGCGTGACCCCATAGGGACCGTAGTCCCAGAAACCGTTGATCCCGTCGTAGATCTCGCTGCTCTGGAAGACAAAACCCCGACGCTTGCACAGCGCCACAACCTTCGCGAGCGTGTCGTTGCCCCGGACATTGCTCATGAATCATCCTCTGCCTGAAGCGGACCCCGTGCCTGCGTGCCCATGCCGCATTGGTGCTCCTGCCGTCCGGCTGCCGCGGGTTCACCCGCGTGGGCGCGCCAATGCCTGGCCCGGCCGTAGACGCGAAAGTGCGTACCATAGCACGCCCTCCCGCCCCGCACCACCGCCGCGCAGTTCGCCTCAGGGCTGTCTCAAGATGCGGCGAATCGGTTCCCGCCGCCACTGCCCTTGCGGCAGTGGAGCGCCGATTCGGGGGGAGGGAGCGCGGGCGCACCCCC
>JAFGRS010000878.1 GCA_016935045.1 Lentisphaeria bacterium
CCGGCGGCGGGGGGAGCCCGTTTTCCGGTCAGGCGGCAGGCGGCGGGCGTCCGGAAGACACCCCCCCGGTCCGGCGGCAGGCGGCGGGCGTCCGGAAAACACCCCCCGGTCCGGCGGCGGCCGCGGGCGTCCGGAAAACACCCCCCCGGTCCGGCGGCGGCGGCGGCCCGTTTTCCGGTCAGGCGGCAGGCGGCGGGCGTCCGGAAAACACCCCCCCGGTCCGGCGGCGGCAGAGGCTTGTTTTCCGGTCAGCCGGCAGGTCGCGGGGATGTCCGGAAAACGGGGGGGGCAGACCAATGCCCTGTCTCTACATTCCACAGGCCACTGTGGTACGGTTGCCAGCAGGCCAGGAGGGCTGCCCACGAGCTGTCGGGAAGGAACTTGGCGGCATGGGGCGCACGGAGGTTGGCACAGTCCCAAGGGAGGGCGAGCGGTTGCGGGACGGATCCGCCGAGCTGCCTCCGGTGGGGATCGGTCGTTCTCGGGAGGGATCAGCCGTGTCCCGGCCAGACGGCAAGGGCGAGCCCCCCGAGGATCAGGATGCTGCCGGCGAGGCGGAAGGCGACGATTCTGCGGGAGGTCGCGAACTCGGTGTTGCCGAACCAGTGTCCCACGGCCCAGACCACCACCACGCTCCACACGGCCCTGGTGCCATAAGCGATATTGGCGGCGGCGGCATCCCCATAGAGCCCGATCGCGCGTACCAGGAGCACGGCCTGGAGGGTCATCAGTGCCACGCCGATGGCCAGGTATGCCCATGCGGTCCTGGCAAAGCGGAGGGTCCTGGACTTGGCGAACCCCAGCATCCCGAAGGAGAAGACGGCGGAGAGCAGCATGGCCGGCGGCACGAGGCGGCCGAAGCCGAGGCGCGGACTCCACGTCTGGGTCGTGACGTCGAACAGGGCGAAGGCGAGGGCCGCCAGCAGCGACAGCACGACCGTCCGCAGGACGTGGTGATGCGGCGCATGCCGTTCGCGGAGCCCGAGGCAGCCGATCCCGACCACCGTGAGGACACTGGCCCCCCCCACCTGCCAGGAGACGGCATCCCGCGACAGGATCGCCAGGAGCCCGGCGACCATGACGACCTTCGAGCCCAATACCGGGGTGGCCACGGACACATCTCCCCGGGAGAGGGACATGACGGTGAAGGCCTGCCCGAGGAAGAAGAGAAAGCCCAGCGCCAGGCAGGGCCAGAGGGGACTGGGGAGCGAGGGACCCCCGCGCCAGTCTGCGAAGGCGAGGAATGCCAACCCGGTGGCTGCGTTGGCCAGGATGGTCAGCCATTCGGCGCCGATACCATGGGCCCGTGCCGCCTTGTAGCCCATGGCCGCCACCGCGTAGATCATGGCGGAGGCCAGGGGGAAGATCAGGTACCAGCGTTCCAGGAGTGTCTCCGCCATGCACGATCTCCGGGGCTGCCCCGCCCGGCCACAGAGCGCCGGGCCTGTCCTGCGCCATGCCCTGCCGATGCAGGCAGGCAGCAGCAGACAGTGCACGCGACCATACCGCCTGTTCCGGGGATCGCCATCCCGGGCGAACCCGGTTTCGGTGTCCCCGGGACGGTCTGCCGTGCGGGTCCCGAGTACGGGGGCGGACAATCGGCGTTGGCGGGGTACATTACTGGCCGTCTCAGAATCGTCTGCACGTCTCGGAGTGTGCCCGCGGGGACGCGGGGTCTCCAGACGATGTCGAGACGGTGAGCAGGGGTCGGCTGTCCCGACGCGGTGCGCGCCTTGTTCGACGCGTCTGGCGGGGGCGGTCTGGAGAGTGCGCGGATGATGTCGAACCGACAAGGAGGTGCACGGCGCGCCGCCCTCGTCGCGGGGGCTGTGCTGGCCCTGACGGCGGGCACGGGTCGCGGGGCCGAGGCGGAGGATCTGCGGCGCCTGCAGCAGTTGGTGGGGGAGGAGATCGCCCTGCGTCGAGCCGCGCACGAAGCCAGGGCGGAGTGGGCCGGGCAGAAGCCCGCCCTGGATGCCCACATCGCCCTGCTGGGCCGGCAGGCCGAGGAGATGCGGGCCGCCTGCGAGCAGGCTCGGGCTCGGGCAGCCGAGGCGGGAGAACGGCGCCGGGCCGCGGAGACGGAACTGCGCCAACGCCAGGCCGCGCGGGATGCCCTCGCGGTGCCCGTTGCCGTGGCGGAAGATCGCCTCCGCGCCCTGCTGCCCATACTTCCGCAACCCCTCCTGGACCGCCTGCGGGAAAACGTCGAAGCACTGACCCGTCCCACGGCAGGCCCGACGGGAGAGGAAGTCCCCGAGCGGCTGCGGCTGGTGTTCGGGCTGCTGACCGAGATCGAACAGTTTGCCGCGGGCGTGCATCTATGCCGTCTGCGCCTTGACGACCCCGGGGGCCGGACCCGTGAGATGGACGTGCTCTACCTGGGTCTGGCCAACGCCTATGCCGTGGCGACGGAGGGGGATGAGGCGGCCTTCGGGGTGCCCGGGGCATCGGGTTGGCAGTGGCGCTGGGACCCGTCCCTGGCGGAGTCTGTCCGGGCGGCGGTGGCGGTATTCCGCAAGGAGCGTCCCGCGGCCTTTCTGCGGCTTCCTCTCGAACGGGCCGGGGTTCCGGGGGAGGGTGTGCCGTGAAGCTGTTCGGGCGCATCGCGGGCTGTGGGGCCGTGCTTCTGGCATGGTTGGTTCCCGCCCGTTGCCAGGAGGCGTTGCGGGACGCCGTGGCGCGGAGCGAAGCCGGGATCGCGCAGGTGCGGACCGAGTTGGCCACGGTGTACGCGGAGATTGCCGCCGAAAAGGCCGAACGCATGCGCGCGGCGGATGCCGCCGAAGCCCAGTGCCGAACCTTGGAAGAACAGCGCCAGGCAACAGCCGCCCAAACCGAGGAAGACACCGCCGAGGCCGAACGCGCCCTGGCGGCAGTTCGCCACCTGGACGAGGTGCAGCGTTTCGTTGCGGACCTCTGTGCCGAGTACCGCGGCGCCTTCGAGGGACGCCTCGGGGCCGCGGAGGCGTCTGCGTACGCCGCCGACCTCGAAGCCCTGGACGCGAGCCTGGGGGCAAAACCCGACGCCGTGGATCCGGCTGCCCTGACCGCCTTGCTGCGCCTGGGTCTGGACCGTTGCTTCGGTGCGGTGGGAGGGCGGTCCTTTGAGGGCGAAGCCCTGGACACGTCCGGGCTGGTGATCCCTGGCCGCTACGAGACCTTCGGTCCCATCGCCTTCTTCGCGCCCGGGGATGGTGGCGCCCCGGGGCTGGCAGTCCAGGAGACGGGCAGCCTCCTGCCGACGGTGTTCACGGGCTTCGACCCCGCCGAGACGGCGGCCCTGCGGGCGCTGTTTGCGGAGGGACGGGGGACGGTGCCGGTGGACGTGACCATGGGCAGCGGCGTACGGCTGCACCAGACACGGGACACGCTGGCCCAGCACCTGCGCAAGGGGGGCATCATCATGGTGCCCCTGCTGGCTCTGGGGAGCGTCTGCGCGCTGATCGTCCTGGTGAAGCTGGTCTCCGTGACGACACTGGCAACGGGGCGCGCCCAGGCGCAGGTCATGGAGATCGTCGCAGACCTCAGGGCGGGGGATGCCGCGGCCGCGGAAGCGAAGGCCCGGCGCCTCCGCCGCCCGGTGCGCGGCGTCATCCTCGAGGGCCTGGCACATCGGACCGCCAGCAAGGAGCACCTCGAGGAAATCCTCTACGAACAGGTCCTGTCGCAGGTTCCGGGACTGGAGCGGTTCCTGAGCCCGCTGGCGGTGTGCGCCAGTGCGGCCCCCCTGTTGGGCCTGCTGGGGACGGTGACCGGCATGATCCATACCTTCCGGCTGATCACGGTATTCGGCACGGGAGATGCGCGCCTGCTGTCGGCGGGCATTTCGGAGGCACTCATCACCACGGAAGTGGGGCTCGCGATCGCGATCCCGGCGCTGCTGTTCCACGCCTACCTGTCGCGCCGCGTCCGCCGCATCGTGGGCACGGTGCAGGAAGTGGCTCTGACCTTCGTCAACGGGATCAAGCTGAAGGGAGGGAATGGGGGATGAGGGTCCCCGAGGAATTCCTGCGGACGGTTGCGGCCAGCCTGGCGGCCGGGGGCTGGCTGATGCTGCCGCTGCTGCTGACGGCGTTCCTGATCTGGGCCTCCTACCTCTGGCTGTTGCTGCGTTTCCGTGGCTGCCTCCGGGGCGCCGAAGCACACGACCTGGACCTCGAGCGACGCCTTACGGGCGCCGAGGGCGCCGAGCAGACGTGGGCCTGGCTGGCGACCCTTCCCGGGGCCGTGCCCCGCATGACGCGCCACGTCCTGCTGCGGGTCCGCGCCGGCATGTCGCTCCGGGATGCCTGCGGCCAGTGCCGCTTCTTCGAGATGGACGAATTCTGCTATGCCATGGTCTGGCTGGCGGCCCTGGTGGTGGCGGCCCCGCTCATGGGGTTGCTGGGGACGGTGCTGGGGATGGTGGAGACGTTCGACGCGGTGGCGTTGCGTGGCGGCGACGCGGCGGACCTGGTTGCGGCCGGAATCAGCCGCGCCCTGGTGACGACCCAGACCGGGCTGCTGGCGGCCTTGCCGGGGACGTTCGGGCTGGCGCACCTGTACCGCCTCTACCGGCGCCTCGGGAACCGCCTCGACTGCTGCGCCAGCCACCTGGCGCTGGTGTTCGAACACGGGCCCGCCTCGGTCACGCCGGCGGCAACCGGGATGGGCTGAGGCACGTCCATGAAGCGCCTGGGCAGCATCGGCACAACCAACGCGGAGAGCGCGGAGATCAATCTCTCGCCTCTGATCGACATGGTATTCCTGCTGCTGATTTTCTTCATGGTGACCACGGTCTTCGTGCAGGAGACGGGCGTCGAGGTGGAAAAGCCGAGAGCGGCCAGTGCCGAAGACCTGCAGAAACACGCCGTCCTCCTGGCGGTGACACGGGACGGCGCCATCGCCTACGGCGGCCAGACGATCGGCCTGAGCCGCGTGCGGGGCCTGGTGGCGCGCCTGCTGACGGTTCGCGAGATGCCCGTGATCATCCTTGCCGACGAGGGGTCCGCGACGGGCCGGGTGGTGGAGGTCATCGATCAGTGCAAGCTGGGGGGCGCCAAGCAAGTGAGCCTTGCGGCGCGCAGGGATTGAGCGCCGCGGGGGCCGCGGGGGCGGCGGTTCGCCGGGAAGTGATTGTCTATGTGCGCCCGTTGCCGGGCTGGCTGTGGCGCGTGGTCCTCGGCGGCTGTGCCCTGGGCTTGACGGCGGTGACGGCCCTGGTGCTGCCTCTGTCGGACCTGCTGGCGCCCAAGGCGCAGAGCGAGGTCACGTACCGGACGGTCGAGGTGACCACCTGGCAACCTCCCCTCCCCAAACCCCCGCCGCCCCCGCCGCGGCGCCCTCCGCCGCCCCCGGAACGGCCCCCGGAAGCGACGGAGGTCCAGCCCCGACTCGAACACCCTCCCGAGGCACCCCGAACGCGGCCCAAACTGCCGCTCCGGATCGACCTGGCCCTGAGCCCGTTTGCCACCGATCTCTCCCTCGACTTCGACGTGGATGCGCAGGCGGAGGTCCTTCCGGAAGTGATCGAGCCGACCCCACCGCCGCCGCCACCCCCGGCCGCGGACCCGGCGCCGGCGCCGCGCGAACCCGACCACCCACCCCGGGTGATCAGCCAGATCAAGCCGCTGTACCCCTACCTGGCTCGCACACGCCGGATCGAGGGTTACGTCGACCTTCAATTCACCGTCACCGCCTCCGGCGAGGTCGAGGACGCGAGGGTGATGGCAACAGAGCCGCCGCGCGTGTTCGACCGTGCGGCGCTGGAAGCCGTGCAGGAATGGCGCTTTGCTCCGGCAACCCGCCAGGGCAGCCCTGCCCCGGCCCGACTGCAGATCCGCATTCGCTTCGAGTTGGATGACAAACCATGACGCACCCACCGCAGAGCGTACGCCCGCCCCGGGCGGCATGGATGAGTGGCATCGTGCTGTACCTGGGACTCGCCGGCTGGGCTGCTGCCCTGGCGGGGGAAGCCGCGTCGCGGCAGACCGCGGCGCCAACGCCCAACGAGCCCACGGTCAGCGAAGCGGAAGCGGCTCTGCTCGCCAAGGCCGCCGAGATGGCGGCGCAGGCCCCCGGGCAGGCGGCGGCCTTTCTGCGGGCGAGCGGGATGGAGGACTCGACTGCCGCGCTGCCCTTTGCGGCGGCCGCCTACGGTCTCCGGGCCGGGGATGGGGAGGCCGCGGTCGGAGACCTGCGGGAAGCGCTGCGGCGCCTGCCCTCGTTCCACCGTGCCCG
>JAFGRS010000879.1 GCA_016935045.1 Lentisphaeria bacterium
ACGCATCCCAAGGACCCGCGCCTGGTCGGTCACCGCCAAGGGCTACACCGTCATGGGACCCTGTGTCCGAGCCTATCACGATGACATTCCGCAACTCATACAGGATCAACGCGAAGCGTCATAGCAGTTACGCACGAAACACGCATGTAGGCTTCGAACGCCGAACGTCCATTGCGGAATTCTCAGTCCGGCGTTCGGCGTTCAAGAAGTCAGCGCCTATGGCCTCCCCAGCGCCGCCCCATGGACGGCATGCGAGGACTCAGGCGCCCTTCTTGACGATGTCGTCGTACCGGCGGATGACGACGCCGATGCCATGGGTGCCCAGCAGCTGGACCAGGGCGCGGACTGCCACTCCCAGACCGTCAGGTCCGCTCCAGCCGCCGAACTGACCGCCGCCCTTCATGTGCCCTTCCACGTCCAGGATCAGGCCGTCGGTCCCGAGCGCCCGGAGCTGAGCGTTGATCCCGGGCAGACGCCGCGCCAGGTCGGCGAAGATACGGTCATGCCCGGCGATGCCGACATCCACGGAGCCGAAGTGCCGCAGGGCTTCTTCGTCGACGACGATGGCGCTGGGGCAGGGCACGGTGTAGTCCTTGATGTGCATGAAGCCGAGCTTTCCGGCCTCGGCGACCTTGCGGTACTCCTCGAAGGCGTCGTATCCCTGCACGTGCATGTTGGCGGCATCGGGGTTGATCAGGATGTGCCTGTTCGCGGCATCGTGGACCAGGCGCAGCATGGCATCGCTGTCGTACCCGATCAGGTTGGGTTCCGGTTCGAGGAGGTAGACGACCCCGGCCCGGGCGCAGATCTCAACCATGGGCCCGAGCCGGTCGAGGGCCTGGGCATAGTACGCCGCCGGATCGGCGCCCCGCGGCGGGTAGAACGAAAACGCCCGCAGATAGTGCGCACCGCAGAGATGCGCCACCTCGATGGCGCGCCGCAGGTCTTCCATGTGCTGCGCATGGGTCTTGTACGGCGCCGCGTTGCCGTCCGCCGCGTCCACCAGCTTGACCTTGCCGATGGCCGTGCCGATGCAACCGATGCGGAAGCCGAGTTCCCGGCTGCGGGCCGCGATGGCCTTTACCGCGGCATCGCCCAGCGTCACGATGTTGCGGTTGGCCCCGGACTCGGCGTCGTAGACGAACCGGGGCGTCCAGTACTTCAGTCCCAACGCCTGCCCGACCAGCAGTTGCTGTTCGAGGTCCTTGCGGTCCTCCACCGGGACGCCCTCGTCAAGGAATGCCGACAGGATCACACTCTCGTCCGCCATGAGACACCCTTTCTCATCTCGGTAACGCTACACATCGCATTGCCCTGGAAGGACCATGGACGATGGACTCGCTCGGAATGCCGGAACCGTTTGACCGTGCCTGCTTGGCCGAACGGCAACGGAAACGGCATGCGGGACGATGGCTCTGGAGGGGGAACAGGTACCTCTCTCCTGCTCCGCTTCCTGCGTTTTCCCGGCCGCGCACCGGGGCGGGGAAGGGGGACCGCCTGCCTCGGCGCGCCGGCAGCCCCCGCCCGCCAAGGCATCTCCCGCGAGCCCGGGCCCCGCCGGCGTACGGCCGCTTCGAGTACAGCGCCTGAACTCAGAGCCCGAAGAGCTGCTTGGGCCGCTCGTAGGCGAGGTGGCGCACGAGACGTTCGGCGACCGCCATGGGCACCTGACCCCGGTCCAACAGGGCGCCCGCCACGTCCGCCAGCGTGCGGCGGAATACCTCGTGCCGACTGGCATACGACAGCAGCTTGCGGGAGTCCGAAACCATGCCGGCGCAGTTCATCAGCACGTCCACCGTGCCGACGAATTCCAGCTGACGCCTCATCCCCATGTAGGAATCGTTCAACCACCAGGCCGCGCCCAGGTTCACCTTCTCGCCAAAGGCGCGGGTCAGGTGGGCGAGGGTGGCGGTGTGGGCGGGGTTGAGGTTGTAGAGGACCACCTTGAGCCGCTCATCCATGCGGTTGAGCAGGGGGATCAGGGGTTCCACGATATCCGTCATGTGGTCGGAGATGTCGCCGCCGCTGTCCGGGCCGATGTCGTCATAGAGCAGATCGCGCATGTCCCGAACCGCACCGATGTGCACCTGGAACACCCAGTCCTTGCGGGCATCCATCTCGGCGACTTCGCCCAGGACGTAGGACATGTAACAGATCACCTCCTCGTCCTCGAGTTCCTCGCCCCGGCGCGCCCTGCGGAAGACCTCGTTGGCGTCCTCCTCGTCCATGTCGTAGCCGAAGGGTACCTCCACCCCGTGGTCGCTGGCCACACAACCATGGTCCGCAAAGTAGTCGTGCGTGACCCGCAGCGCCTCGATCAGGTCCCCGATGCGGCGGAACGAGCCGTTGACACGGGCTTCGAGGCGTTCCACGTACTCCGGCCAGTCGTGTTTGAACACGTTCATGGCGCGATCCGGGCGGAAGGTGGGTCGGACCACCCCGGCCAGCGGCGTATCCTGGAGAGCCTGATGGAATTCCAGGCTGTCGATGGGGTCGTCGGTGGAGCACATGGCCTCAACCTTCATGCGCTGTACCAGGGCCTGCGGACGCATCTCGGGGCGGGCCAGGGCCGCACGGGCCTTCTCCCAGATCCCTTCGGCATTCTCGGCGCAGATCAGCTCGTCGATGCCGAGGATCCGCTTGAGGTCCAGATGCACCCACTCGTAGGTCGGATTCCCCGCCAGATCGGGAAAGACGGCCGCCATCGCATCCCACTTCTCCCGGTTGGGGACCTCGGGGTCGGTGAGAAGGGCCTCGGCAACGCCGCGCTTGCGCAGGCATTCCCAGACGTAATGGTCCGTCGCCGCCTCCGTCTCCCAGATGTCGGGGAAGGGAGCATTGCTGACGAGGGCCTTGACATCCAGATGGTTGTGCGCGTCGATGATGGGCAGATCACGGATCTGCCCGTACAGCTCCGCCGCGGTATCCCCGCTCAGAAGATAGCGGTCATCGAGAAATGCCATGATCCTATCCTTTC
>JAFGRS010000152.1 GCA_016935045.1 Lentisphaeria bacterium
CGGCCTTCAGAAAGCCGTCAGCAAGGAGGCGGGCATTGGGGCAGCTTTCATCGCCCTGCTCACATCCACGCTGGCCATCACGCTGGGTAAGTACAGTGGTAGGACCGGCGGTCTCCGACGGCCACGAGCCCGAAAAAGCGGCCCGGAGACCGTGCGGGGTACTGGGGATGGAGGGAAGCCGTCCGGGAGGCAGTGCGGGGAGGAGTCCCTGGCCGGGCACGGAGCACAGGTGCCGGACTTGGCACCAATCCGTTTCGGAGAACCAGGAGGAACCAGGGGCAGGATGGCGGGATCACTGCCGGAAATATTTGGCAATGAAGGGGTAAAGTGGTACGCCCGAGCAGACTTGAACTGCTGGCCTTCTGCTCCGGAGGCAGACGCTCTATCCAACTGAGCTACGGGCGCACATCGAGAACAAGGTCTAACGTATGTTCAGGAACCGGATTGTCAAGCACGAGGTCCTGGGTCATGCAAGCCGTCACTCACGTGAGGGGGAAGGGGTGTGAAGAACCGGCGGAGACTTGTCTGCGCCTGCCTGCCGCGTCCGCGACGCAGGCAGGCGTACCGCACAGGCAGGCCGCCGATTCCGTCACCTCCCCTGAGCCTGACACCATGGCGCCGGAACCGGTCGTCCTCGAGCGTCCCCCTCGTGACTGAAGCCTTACCGGGCCAGGCATTGCCAAGGAGCATCCATGGGCATCGTTGCGGCACAGGCAGGCATGCCGGCTTCCCTGTCGTCCAACCAGGCGTTGGCATGGCAGGCCATCGTGGGGGGAGCGGGGCGGCGCGTACCGATACGGGCCATGAACATCATGGAGTGGTCCGTGATCGACATGCTTGCGGGGGTGCCCGGGGGCACCTATCGGGAGGCCCCCGTGAAGACCTATGTGGCCATGCAGCGGCGGATCGGCGTCTGTGCTCTGGACCAGTTCATCCCCCAGAATCCTCTCAGCATGGGGCCGACTGGGTACGACGGCCAGGCTCTGGGGGCGACCACGGGAGCCCTGCGGCTGGTCGTTGACGGGATCGACGTGAGCACCCCCGAAGCAGTGGTTGAGCATCTCGAACGGATCGAGTGGCCGCGTCTGCGGCAGCGCATTGCCGCCTTCGATGCCGAGGCGCACGTGCGGGCCATTCTGAAGCGGGAGGGGGAGGTCCAGGATCTTCTGGGGCCCACGATCCTGAAGACGGCCTACGGCTTTGCCGGGTTTCCGCAGTTGCGCTACGGGAGGTACGGGTACGTCCCCTACTTCAGCGCCTTTGCCCTGTACCCCGAGGTGATGGAGGCCGACTTTGCCCTGCAGGCCGACTGCTGGGCTCTCGCGAATGGTGCGGCTGCGCAGGCCTTTCGGCAGGGCGGGCTGGCGCCGGTCTATCGGCTGGACCACGACATGGCCGACAGCCGCGGCACGCTGGTCGACCCGCGCCTTCTCGACCGCCTCTGGCTGCCCCACTTTTCCCGCGCCATTGCGCCTCTGACACGGGCTGGGATCCGGCTCGTGTGGCACAGCGACGGCAACCTCATGGACCTCTATCCGCGGCTGCTCGAAGCCGGTATCAGCGGTTTCCAGGGGTTCCAGTACGAGGCCGGCATGGACTATCGACGTATCTGCGCCATGGTTCCCCGCGACGGCCTTCCCCTGCTGATCGAGGCAGGCGTCTCGGTGACGCGCACGCTGCCCCGCGGCACGCCGGCGGCGGTCCGTGACGAGATCCGGTTCCTGGCCGAGAACGGGCCTCACGGGAGTCTGTTCCTTGGACTCAGCAGCAGCATGACACCCGGTGTGCCGCGGGCGAACATCGAGACCCTGGTCGAGGGTCTCCGGTATTACCGCGACCACGGCCGCTGAGGGGTCTGTCTCCGGCATCGGGAGGGGACCTGCCCCGGTCCGATCATAGACCGCGAAAGCCGCGAAGGGACGCGGGATGGACCGTTTCCCGGCCAGTGGATGGCAGTGCACAACCGTCTTGAGGGTAGAGCGGCAGCGCGCACGCCCATCCGGGCGGGGTGTCGCGTTTGACAGCACCCGGCACGGATGGTATAGGATGGCGGCAGGGCGGCCGCCGCGGGCCGCTTGCACGGGGTTTGCCCTGCGGCTGGGTGTGGTACCCCGTGAGGGGTGCAGGCGAGGAGGCCTTTGGCCATGGTGACGATTCCTGACAGTGAGTATCGCGCGCGTCTGGCCGCCTTCCAGGGGAACATTCGGGAGGCGGGTTTGGACGCGGCACTGGTTCACGGCAACGAGTCGGACTGCGCCAGTGTGCGCTACCTGTCCGACTACTGGCCCACCTTCGAGAGTGCCGGCGTTCTCGTTCCCGCTCAGGGGGAGCCGGTGCTGCTGATCGGCCCGGAGAGCGAGGAGTACGCCAAGGGGCGCAGCAGGATCCGCCGGATCGAGAAGATGGTCGAGTACCGGGAGAGCGCGGATCCGGAGTATCCCGGCATCGCCGTGGCGAATTACCGCGACGTGCTGGCTCGGGCCATTCCCGGGAAGCCGGTCCAGCGTCTGGGGATCGTCAGCTACTCCATCACGCCGCTGCCTGTGTACATGAGTCTCCGGGAGCAGCTTCCCGGGGTTGAGTTCGTGAAGGCTGACGACACGATCATCGGCCTGCGGACGATCAAGAGCGAGGCCGAGATTGCCTGCATGCGGCGTGCCTTCGAGATCAGCGAGATGGCCATCGACGCCATTCTTGCGGAGATCCGGCCGGGCATGACCGAACTGCAGGTCACCGGGATCGCGCAGCGCGAGATCTACCGCCACGGCGGCGAGTACGAGGGCCATGCTCTGTACGTGTTCTGCGGGCCGGCGACCTGCAACGCCATCAGCCGGCCGACCCACAACCGGATCACGGAGAACGAGGTGATCCAGCTCAACATCGGCGCCCGGGTCTGCGGGTACAGTTCGAGTGTGGGCTTGCCCATCTCCATCGGTCCTCTGCCGGAGCGGAAGCGGCGCCTGGTGGAATTCGGTCTGGAAGCGCACGTCCGGACGATGGATCTGATCCGTGCCGGCAAGCCTGCGGGCGAGGTGGTACGGGAGTACGAGGCGTTCGTCGAGGAGCGTGGGTTTCGCCGCTACATGCTGTATGGGCCGTGCCACGGCATAGGCATGATGGAGGTCGAGCGTCCCTGGATGGAGTCGACCTCCGCCTACGACCTGGCCGAGAACATGACGTTCCAAGTCGACACCTTCTTCTACGACAAGGACTTCGGACTGCGCTGGGAGAACGGGATCCGGGTGGCCGAGGGGGGTGTGGAGAAGCTCTCGTCCAGGCACATGAGGATCGTGGAGCTGTAGTATCCGTCCGGCGTGCACGGCTGGTTCCGCGGCATGGACCGGCGGCGCCAGTGGAATGCCGCCAGTGGGTGCGGCGCCGGGGTAGCGGCGGGCGTCCGGCGATCCCGCCTTTGGGGTCGGCGTGCCGTTGCCGTGTCGCCGTGTGTTGTCCGGGCCCGCGGCGGTGTGTGCCGTCGGCTCATCGGTTCCCGGGACGGGTTGCCAGGACACCGCGCCGAGCCCCAGCGAGGAGACCGGCATGAACGCGGACGTACCGCCTCCGATCGGTTCCATGCGTCCTGTTCGGGCGCCCTGCCGCATCCGGGTCACGGTGGGTGGACGTGGCGCCGACTTTGCCGGCCGTGACGACAAGGCGATCCAGGGGGCCATGGACTACGTATCCCGGCTCGGGGGAGGTACGGTGGTCCTGAGTCCGGGGGTGTATGTTCTGCGCAATGCCCTCGTGCCTTCCCGCGGTCTGAGGTTGCGCGGCAGCGGTTCGGCGACGGTTCTGCGCAAGGCCGCCGGGGTGACGGTCAAGCTCATACGGGAGGCAGACTGGTTCGAGTACAGTGTTCAGGTTGCGGACGCATCGGCATTCCGTGCGGGGAGCGGGGTGGCCCTTAGCAGCGGCAAGGCGGAGTGGCCGCAGACCAGGCTCTACACGGTCACCCGGGTGGACGGCAACGTCCTGCACCTGAGTCGGCGGACGGAGAAGAACTTCTGGCCCTGCGAGAACGGCATCGCGCAGTCCGTCCACAGCCTGATCCACGGCTGGGACGTTGACGACGTCGCCATCGAGGATCTTGTCCTGGACGGGAACGGGGCCCGGAACCCGCCCGTGAACGGCAACTACGCCGCCGGCGTCTTCCTGCAGCACTGCAACCGCTGGGTCCTGCGCAACGTGGTCTGCCAGTCGTACAACGGCGACGGTTTCAGCTTCCAGGTGTGCGACGACATCCGCCTCGAGGAGTGCAAGGCCCTGGGCAACGCGAACCTCGGCTTTCATCCCGGCAGCGGCTCCCAACGCCCCGTCCTGCGGCGTTGTGAGGCCAGCGGGAACGGCCAGGGCCTGTTCTGGTGCTGGGGGGTTTGCGACGGCCTGGCGGATCGCTGTGTTTTCTCGCGCAACCGGGTCTACGGCGTGAACTTCGGCCATCGCGACACGGACAATGTGCTGCGGCGTTGCCGGATCGAGGAGAACGGGGATGTGGGGGTCGTGTTTCGTCGGGAGGTGAACGAGAATCGGACCCCGGACCGGAATCGGGTCGAGTGTTGCACGGTTCGGGACAACGGGCGGGTGGGAATCGAGATCCAGTGGATTACGGAAGGTACGCTGGTCGAACGGTGCCGTTTTCGTGGCCGCCGGGGTGGCCGCCAGGCAACGGCCATCCGCATCGCGCAGGAGGCCGGTGCCGTGCAGCTTCGGGACAACCGCTTCGATGGCGACGCGGTGCCGGTCTGCGATGAGCGCTCGGATGTGCTCTGCACAGGCAGGATGCCCGTGCCACTCTCCGGCAATCCAACCGGAACGCGAGGCCCTGGGATACCATGAAGCTCGCGGTACGCTCGCGCTCCAGGCCGGGGATGCTCGCGGTACGCTCGCGCTCCAGCCGGGGAAGCTCGCGGTACGCTCGCGCTCCAGGCCGGAAAATCTCGCCGTTCTCCAGACGCCCTCTGCACTTGCCTCAAGGGTGCAGTAGCGGCGCCTGGGAAGCGCCGCTACTCCCAGCCGATGACCATGCCGAGGTTGTGCGGTTTTCCGGTGTGGAGCATCCCGAAGGCGTCGAGGAGGCGTGCCGCAGGCAGCCGGTGGGTGATGAGCGCCTGCATGTTCAGGGCGCCGGAGAGCAGAGCGGCGCTGGTCTGTTGCCAGTCCTCCTCGCGGATGCCGCAGGTGGTCCGCACCGTCAGTTCCCGGATCTTGATCTGATCGAGATCGACGGCACAGGATTGCCTGTCGAAGTACTGCGCCTGCAGCAACAGGGTGCCCTGGGACCGCACCAACGGCACCAGTCGGTCGGTAGTCGGCGCATGCCCCACGGTGTCCTGCAGCAGATCGAAACCCGAGGGCGCATGGGCTTTGAGCTTCGGGATCAGTTCCGCATCGTCGACGGAGAAGACGGGGATATCCGGGAATGCCCGGGAGACATGCGCGATCCGTTCGGGGTCCCTGTCGAGCAGCACCGGAACGGCCCCGCGCCGGGCGGCCAGTTGGGCGGCGCAGACGCCGACGATCCCCGCGCCCAGGTGCAGGGTCTGCTGCCCCGCACACACGTCACACCGGTTGATGCCCCGGTTGGAGACGCCGCAGAGGATGGTGAAGGCAACGGATTCGAGCGCTTCCCGCGGCAACGCCTGCCGGGCGAGCACATGGTAGCCCGCGGGGGCACTGACCGAATGTCCCACGTGGGCTCCCCACATGGAGATCACGTCCTTGTCCAGCCAGCGGTTGCCCGAGCCGTAGACGATCGTATCGGGGGCGAATCCCTGGACTTCGGGGCCGCAGTGCTCGACGACTCCCACGCGGTGGTATCCGGGGACGCACGGGAAGCGGGTCCCGATGTGTTTGCCGCGCAGGATCCAGCGTTCGGTGCCGGGGGAGATGGCGCTGACCAGGGTCCGCACCAGGATGTCTCCCGGTCCGGGTTCGGGCAGGTGCAGTGTACGCAGTTCGAAGCGATCTGCCTCGGGGAACACGACGGCCCGGATTTCCATACCTTCACTCCTCCATCTCGAAGACGATCTTCATCGTCCGTTTCTGTTCCAGTCTGGCGAACCCCTCGGCGATCCGGTCCAGCGGCAGGCGTTCGCTGTAGAAGTCGCCGAGGCGGAACAGGCCGAGCCTGACCGCGGAGATCATCCAGTCATGGCAGGTATCCTCCCCGGTGCGCCCGGGGATGAGGCGTTCCGGGGGCACCGCGGAGGCAAAGGAGGCGCCCCGCGGATAGGTTGCGTAGCCTGCCGCCTTCCCATCCTGCTTGAGTGCGGGGAGGCATTCGGCCACCAGTTCGAGACTGCCGCTGGTGTCGATGATCCGGTCCACTCCGCCGCCGCTGAGGTCGCGCAGGCGTTCCGCCGCCTGGCCCTTCGAGACATTGACCGCCCCGTCGGCGCCGATGACGTCGGTCGCATAGGCCAGTTGCTCGTCCCGCCGGGCGACCGCGAGCACCGGCATGGCGCCGAGGACCTTTGCCACGCGCATCATGGCCACGCCGACCGAACCGGCTCCGAGCACGGCCACCGAGGTGTTGAGGCGGGTCCCCACGCTGGCCGCGTATCCCGCCGTTTCCTTGAGCGTGATGATCATGGTCCAGTCCGCCGCCGAGATGCCGGCGATCCTGGGCACCGGCAGCTGGTAGCGGGTGTAGTTGCTCGGGGCGGCCTCCGCTTCGTCGGCCCTGAGGGCGGCCACGTCGGTCACCAGGCCGTACTCGGAGAACCCGCCCCACATGCTGCTGTACGCTCCGAGGCTGGTCCCCGGGTAGACCGGCGTCGGACGGAGGACCCAGTCGCCGACCGCGTAGGCCCTCACCTTGGCGCCCACGGCGACCACTTCGCCGATGCTCTCGTGCCCCAGGATGCCGGGGTAGGACTGCTGCCAGGGGAGCTTGTCGTGGATGTGCTTCAGGTCGGTCCCGGTGCAACTCGCGCAGGCGAGCACCCGGCAGAGGCATTGGCAGGGCGCGGGGTGCGGAACGGGAAGCGTGTCGTCCAGCCACACGGCACCTTTTCCGTCGGTGATGGCCGCTCGCATCGGGTTCTCCTCCTGTCCACCGGGTCGTTACAGCAACGCCTTATTCATCGTCTCAGAATCGTCTGTGCACGCGAATCCGTGGCGTCTTTCGCGGTTCATGGTACAGATCAGGGTCAAGCCGTCCCCAATGTCCCCCGGGCGCCGCCCGTGTCAAGTGCCGTCCCGGGAACAGCAGGGCTGTCTCACGATCCCAACGCCGCCGCCGGGCTTGTCCCGGTGGAGCGCCGATCGGAGGGCGGGGAGGGGGCGCGGCCGCGCCTCCTCACCCCGAATCGGCGCTCCACTGCCGCAAGGGCAGTGGCGGCGGGAACCGAACGCTCGTGCTCCAGGACCGGGAGGCCCGCGGGCATCATGGTGTCGTTGGCGGCGGAGTTCACTGAGGCAGTCCCATGGCACGGCCCGGGAACGCGCATTGCAGGGCTGCCTGATGTACGTTCTCCAGGCACCTTCTGAACTTTGCCGCACGTGTGCAGTAGCGGCGCCGGGAAGCGCCGCTAGAGTCTCCGAGTGTGCCGGGGCACGCCTGCTCCGCAGCCGAATCCCATCCCATAGAACACGCAGATGGCCGGAAAACACAGATCCCTGGGCATGACAGTCCTTGGCAGCGGCAGTCGTGGGAATGCCCTCGTTCTGCATGCGGATGACTTTGCGGTGTTGGTCGATGCAGGCTTCAGCGACCGGGAGCTGGCGCGCCGGATGCAGGCGGCGGGAGTCGAGTGCGGCAGCGTGCGGGCCGTGGTCATTTCGCACGAGCACTCCGACCACGTCAAGGGCTTGCGTGCCTTTGCCTCCAAACGGGGACTCGCGATCTACGCCAACCGCGCTACCGCCGAAGTGCTGCGCCATCGGGACAGCAGGATCGGCCCGATGACCATCTTCGCCTCCGGGAATCCCTTCTCCGTGGGTCCCTTCCAGATCCACCCCTTCTCCATTCCGCACGACGCCATCGATCCGGTCGGCTTCCTGGTGCAGGTGGACGCCTACCGGATCGGCATCGCGACGGACCTGGGCCATGCAAGCCACCTCGTGACCTACCAGTTGCGGGGATGCGACGCCCTGGTTCTCGAAAGCAACCACGACGTGACGATGCTGGGCAACTCGACGCGGCCCTGGTCGCTCAAACAGCGCATCCTGAGCCGTCACGGCCATCTCAGCAACGCGGCCGCCATGGACCTGCTCCGCGCCACGGTGGACGGACGAACGCGCCACGTGGTGATCGCGCACGCCAGCGAGGAGTGCAACTGCTACGAACTCCTGTCCCGCACCGTGGAGGACTGCCTGGGCGCCCTGGGGAGGACCGACATCAGCGTGCACATCGCGCGGCAGGACAACCCGCTGCCCACGGTCTGGCTCCCCTGACACCCTCCCGTGCCACCCCGCGGCAACGCGCCTCTTGACCGGAGTCGCTCGGAAGTGCCTCGACCATCTCCCGCCGGCCCTCGCCGAGGGGTTCCGCGGGCCCTGCAGGGCTGTCCCAAGATCCGCAGCATCGGTTCCCGCCGCCACTGCCCTTGCGGCAGTGGAGCGCCGATTCGGGGTGAGGGAGCGCGCCCGCGCCCCCTCCCCACCCTCC
>JAFGRS010000880.1 GCA_016935045.1 Lentisphaeria bacterium
ACGAATGAGAAGCAGTCGTAGGGCTTTGGACCGGGACGCAACGGGAGTTCCCCGTCTGCCGCCCCCGGTGCCGGAACTCGTTGCGCCATTGGTGTTCATTCGTGTCCATTCGTGGTTCATGAGTAGATCAGGTTCGTGCTCGCGGACGGAAACACGGTGATGTTGGTGAGAGCGCCGGCGGAGGCAGCGTCCACCCGGGCCGGCGGCACCCATTGCCGCTTCGCTGCGAGGCCTTGCGGCTCCGCCCGTCTCCCCCGCTGGCGCGGGGTCGGCTCTCGCAACGGTCTGGCCCGCGGAGCCCGCCAGGCACGGCCCCGAGGACCAGAGTTCACTCTTTTCTTGTTGTTTGTCGTCGGGCGCGCGCGAGGAAAGCCCGCGGGTAAGGCGCTGGGGCCCGCCATCTTCGGCGGAACAGACCCGACTCCGCCCCGGTTGCGCCGTGCCATGCCGCCGCCTGCAGAGGGACCGGCGCGGAATGCGGCCCCCCCCGCGCCAGGGCTGTTTCAAGATTCCAACGCCGCCGCCGGGCTTGTCCCGGTGGAGCGCCGATAGGGGGGCGGGGAGGGGGCGCAGCCGTGCCCCCTCTGCCCGGATCGGCGCTCCACTGCCGCAAGGGCAGTGGCGGCGGGAACCGATTGGCCGGATCTTGAAACAGCCCTGCCTCCACGCGCGTGCGGGGGAGTTCCCGCTGACCTGCATGCACCGGCGACCCGGACGGGTCTGCGCACAGACGTTCCGACCAAATGTCGGCGAGGGTTTTACTTGTGGAGTTGATGGCGTATATTGTGCTTGGTTGGTATGTCGACCGAGTCAGGTCAGGGCGTATTGGCAAACACCGTACGCTCCACCTCCTCCTTCGCCTTCCCTCCTTCCAGACCGGAACATCGACCCTGTCCGGTGCCGGAACAACACATGCGGGTCCCGTGCCCCGGAACAGGCAGTCGACGAAGGAAAGCATCATGGGCAAGAAACTCTATGTCGGAAATCTGAGCTACGACGTGCGCAGCTCGGATCTGCAGCAGTTGTTTGCTGCACACGGCGACGTCCTCAGTGCGGACGTGATCATGGACCGCGACACCGGTCGCAGCAAGGGCTTTGGATTCGTCGAGATGAGTACGGACGAAGAAGCTCAGGCAGCCATCGCGGCCCTCAACGGCAGAGACAACAACGGCCGCGCCCTCACCGTCAACGAAGCGCGCCCGCGCGAAGACCGTCCCCGTGGCGGCGGCGGCGGCGGCGGCGGCCGCGGTCGCCCGCGCTACTAGTTCTCCTCTTCAACCCGTGAGCGCGTGCGGCGCGGCCGCACGCGCTTGCGGGGCGTTCCGGTTTCGCTGTCCAACGCGAACGCAGGATCTGCCCCACTGAAGTTACCCCAGATCATTCAGGGCGGCATGGGAGTGGCCGTTTCGGGTTGGCCCTTGGCTCGAGCGGTGTCCCTGGCCGGGCAGGTGGGGGTGGTTTCCGGCACCGCTTTGGGGGTGATTTTTGCGCGGCGCCTGGAGACGGGGGATCCGGGCGGGCACATGCGGCGGGCCTTGGCGCACTTCCCGGTCCCCGCGGTGGTGGATCGCATTCTCGCTCGTCACTTTGGTGCGAACGGCACGGCAACCGGCCCGGGTCGAGCCGTACAGATGCCCACTCTTACCCCGTCGCCGGAATTCACCGAGTTGACGGTGGCGGCGAATTTCGCGGAGGTGTACCTGGCCAGGGAGGGGCACGACGGGTTGGTGGGGATCAACTACCTCGAAAAGCTCCAGTTGCCAACTCTTCCTTCCCTTTTCGGCGCCATGCTGGCCGGGGTTCACGTGGTTCTGATGGGTGCCGGAGTTCCCCTGGCCATACCGGCCATTCTGGATGGTCTGGCGGCGGAACACCCAGTGTCTCTGCGCATCCGTGTATCCGGCGAGAAGGAGGGCGAAGAATCCTCTACGCACTTCGATCCGCGGGCGTTCCTGGATGGGGCTCGGGCTTCCCATCCGCGACCCCTGTTCCTGCCGATCATCTCCTCCGCGGCGTTGGCCATGACGCTCTGCCGCCGGGCGGGCGGCGCGGTGGATGGGTTCGTGGTGGAAGGCCCCACGGCCGGCGGGCACAATGCCCCGCCGCGGGGCGCCCCGCAGTTCAGCGGCCGGGGAGAGCCGGTCTACGGCGAGCGCGATCTCCCGGAGCTGGCTAAGATACGCGCTTTGGAGCGGCCCTTCTGGCTGGCCGGAGGCTACGCGGAGCCCGAACGGCTGACGGAGGCCCTCCGCCTCGGGGCGGCCGGCGTCCAGGTCGGCACAGCCTTCGCGTTCTGTCGCGAGTCCGGCCTCTGTGAGGCCCTCCGGCGGCAGGTCATCGCCATGAGCCGGCAGGGAACCGTCGATGTCTTCACCGATCCGGCCGCGTCCCCTACGGGGTTTCCCTTCAAGGTACTCCGCCTGCCGGGGACCGTCTCAGAGGCGGACCTGTTCGAGAAACGGGTACGGGTCTGCGACCTGGGGTACCTGCGGGAGATCTACCGCGGACCGGACGGCTCCACCGGCTACCGCTGCCCGGCCGAACCCGTCGAGGCCTACACGGCCAAGGGAGGCAATGCAGCCGATACCGTCGGCCGGAAATGCCTCTGCAATGCCCTGCCGGCGGCGGTTGGCCTCGGGTTGTTGCGCCACGGCCAGCGGGAGAAGGCCATCGTCACCGCCGGCGAGGATGCGGCCCGGGTCGCGCGCTTCCTGCAGCCCGGCGCAGACTCCTACTCGGCAGCAGACGTCATCCGCTACCTGCTGGGAGAACCCGCCACGCCGGCGCCGGAAAACGACCTCGGGAATCCGCATCCGTGACGGCCGAGGACCTCCCTGCCAGACCGCACCATCCGGCGTGAAACGGAAGTCATTCCGGGCGGTCGGGAATCGGCGTGGCTTCATTGGGGACGGCCAGATTAGCGCTCCCATAGTTGTAGATGTCCTGCTCCCCGCCCTTGAAATGGCAGTCCTCGCCGAACAGGACCTCGGAGTCCTCCAGGATGGCAAGGCCGAATACGTCAGCCAGGCATTCGGTGTGCTGAAGTTCGCCCGCCGACTGGTAGGCCAGGATACCCGCCCGCTCGCAGAGGAGGAACTTGGACCGCGCCACATGCACCGCCTCACACCCCAGAAGCATGAGACCATCGCCGTACTGGCGCACCCCAGCGATATCCACGCCGTGGATACCCACGACGCGGCACCCGGCGACATCCGCCGTCCCGACGCCGGCCAGGAGGATCCCGGCCACGGCGCCATACGACGCGGTGCAGCCTTCGATGGTCACCGGCTTGGCGTCCCCGACCACCACGATCCCGCCCTGCGAGAAGCGTGAGACCTTCTGGTTCCGGATGTGAATGCTGCCGGGGCCCGTCCGGAAGTTGTACGCCAGGATGCCGGCGCCCCCGGTGTCGTAGATGATCCCGTCCAGCAGCAGGAGCGCGAAAAGGTCATAGAGGTGATAGGCGTGCCACTGGGCACCCACCACGGTCGAACTCCGCACCGTCAGCTC
>JAFGRS010000881.1 GCA_016935045.1 Lentisphaeria bacterium
CGCCACTGCCCTTGCGGCAGTGGAGCGCCGATTCGGGGTGAGGGAGCGCGGCCGCGCCCCCTCACCGCCCTCCGATCGGCGCTCCACTGGGACAAGCCCGGCGGCGGCGTTGGGATCTTGAAACAGCCCTGGCCCGGATGTGGAATCCCTCCCTCACGTGGGGAAGGGGCGAGGCCTGGGGGACAGTGGCGGCCGGGACCGTTGCCGCGGCAGTTTCGGCCGCTGGCCTTTTCGACTCACGAACCGCGAAACACGCGTAGGAACACGACGGGAACCATCTGTTTGCGAGCGGGTTGCACAGTCACTCCCACCGGCGCCCGGAAGCGCTCGACATACGGGTGCAGCGCCGGAATGTGTGTTGCAACCTGTCCGGAAAGAGGTGATTCGTGTATTTCGCGTGGTTCGCGGTGAATCATCCAGGTAGGGGGGACTACTCCCGGGGTCGCGTCGCGCGGCCATCGACGAGCCAGCGCAGGTCCCCCGGCGCGGCGCTGAATTCGTCGACGAGCCTGTCGCCGCGGCGCGCCTGCCAGCGGTGGCCGTAGTAGGTGTGTTGGCTGTGTTCGGCTCCGGGGGCGATGTCGGCGTATTTCTTGGCTTTGCCCTCGAAGTCGATCCAGTACAGCTCGAAGGGTACGTCCAGGGCATTGCGCACGGCGATCCGGCAGCCCCCGTTCCCGCGTGGCCGCGGGATGCGGAAACCGGGTGGGGGTTCCTCCCCGCGCAGATGCCGGACGAAGTAGTCCCAGCGGCGGCGGGTGACGTATTCCCCGGGGAATCCATGTCCCGCGCCGGGGACGAGCAGCAGGTCGGCGTCGCGGTCAGCCCGGATGAGTGCGTCCAGGAAGCGCAGGGTCGAGGCGCCCGGGTTCACGTTGCGGTCCAGTTCGCCATGCACCAGAAGCAGCCGCCCCCGGAGGCGATGGGCCTGGGTGACATTGGACTGTTCCTCGTAGTGCGGTCCCAGCGGATAGCCCATCCAGAGTTCGTTCCACCAAGCCTTGTCCGTGCGATGGTCGTGATTCCCGGACAGGGAGACGGCGACTTTGTACACCTCGGGGTGGTCGATCAGGGCCCTGGCCGCATTGTAGCCGCCGGCGGAGTGTCCGAAGATGCCGACCCGCTCCACGTCCATGTGCGGGTAGCGCGCGGCCGCCTCCCGCAGCCACGCGATACGGTCGGGGAACCCGCTGTCGGCAAGGTTGTGCCAGGCCACGTCATGGAACGCCTTCGACCGGTTCGCGGTCCCCATGCCGTCGATCTTCACCACCACGAAACCCAGTTCGCACAGGGCATGCAGCTGCCAGGCGGGATCGAAGACCTTGGGGACGAAGGAACCGTGGGGGCCGGCATAGATGTCCTCGATCACCGGATAGCGCGCCGACGTGTCCAGGAAGGAGGGCCGGTAGATGACCCCCCAGATGTCCGTCCGGCCATCCCGGCCCCTGGCTGCAAAGGGCTCCGGGCGCCGCCATCCCAGGCCCCGCAGCAACGCATCGTCGGCACGCTCGAGTTCGCAGACGAGACCCCCGTCCGACGTCCGGCGCAGTTCCGTGACCGGGGGCAGGTCCACCCGCGAGTAGTGGTCGATGTAGTATCGGCGGTCGGGTGAGAAGGTCACCTCGTGCTGCCCGTCCCCGGGGGTGAGGCAGAGCAGGCCCGCGCCGTCCAGTCCGACCCGGTACCAGTGCACCAGGTAGGGGTCCCGGTCGGGCTCGCGCCCGGAGGCCTGGATGAGGACTTCCCGGCGCTCCTCGTCCACGTCGGCGATGCCGCGCACGACCCAGGGTCCGGAGGTGACCCGGTTCTTCACCGCTCCACTCTCCGCATCGATGCGGTAGAGATGCCGCCAGCCATCCCGCTCCGAAGCCCAGAGGATCTCCCGGGACGCATCCAGGTAGCGCGCCATCCGGCTCCCCGGAGGCAGGAAGGTCTCGCTGCGCTCGTCGATGAGCACCCGCGCCTCCCCGGTGACCGCATGCACCCGCACCACGGTCCGGCGCTGGAAGCCGCGGTATGTCTGTTCGTAGGTGAAATGGACGCCGTCCGGACACCATCGCAGCCCGGGCGGACCCCACCAGTCGATTCGGTCCACAGCCGCCGCGCGGCCGCTGCCGGTCGCGACGTCAAACAGCCAGAGTTCGTGGGTGTCCACAGGATCTCCGGGCAGGTCGTACTCGTGTTCCACCGTCCTGGGTCTCAGGCCCTCGCTGGGCACGGATTCCAGCAGGGTCATGGACAGGTGCGCCCCCCGGCGGCTGCGCCAGACGGCAAGGACATCGGCCCCGGGGCAGGGGCTCGGGTTGGTGTAGAACTCCGCCGCGGTTCCGTCCCGGGTCAGGGGCTTTCTGGCGCCGGTGGCAACGTCCTCGAGCACCAGGTTGTGATCCTCGATGAGGACGCGCCAGGATCGTTCCGCGGCGGGGGCTTTGGCCGCAGCGGGTCCGGCAGCCGTGTTGGCCTCGGGCACGTCGGGTTCGCCGCCATCGTCCGTAGGGGCCGCTGAGCACTGTCCCGTCCCCAGCACGATGTGCCAGCGCCGCCAGCCGGCCAGGACGCAGACACGCTCCGGCTGCCCGGGCACGAACTCGAGGCGGCCGAAGGGCAACGACCCGGCGCTGCACGGGGTCCCCGCGGCCTCCTCGAGGAAGGCGGCCACCGCCCCATGGTCAAAGGCCGGCCCTCGCGTGCCCCGCCGCGCGTCCACCAAGACGAATTCCGCTCCCTGCGGCTGCTGCCGGCGATACCACAACCGCTCCCCGTCCGGAAACCACTGCACCGCAATGGCCGCGTTGTGCACCAGGTCGGACAGGCCGGCGTCAGCAAAGCGAACCGCGCGCTCGTACCGCCCCGCCACCGTGTCCGCCGCGGGCAACTCCCCGGCGGCGCACACCGCGGCCGACATCGTGACGGAGAGGATACCCCCAAACGTCTGACAGCCAAGAAAAGCCAAACCGCGTCCCATCGTGACCGCCTGCGTCATGCGTCCAGGACTCCACGTCGTCCCCGGACCGATGCCCGGTGCGTCCGCTCCGTCGACGGCAGGCAGTCTCAGTCGTGGAGTGCCTTCTGTCAAGTGAGCGGCTGCCGCGGCGTGACGTCGATACGGCCAGGATCCGGCCGACCGGGGGCGGCACACCGTTTTCCGGACACCACCCCCGCGGCCGTGGCCGGAAAACAGCCCCGGACACCGCCTCTGCCGACCG
>JAFGRS010000882.1 GCA_016935045.1 Lentisphaeria bacterium
TCCGTCATGACCCGGGGGAAATCCACCTCCCCCTGCAGCAGCGGGGTCCAGCCGCCGTTGAGTGCGCGGCCTTTCCAGTCCTTGAGATGGACCCGCAGAGTCCGGGCGCCGAGAATGCGCACCCAGTGATGCGGGTATTGAAAGACCGCCATGTTGCCCGGATCGAAGTAGAACCCGACGCGGGGGCTGTTGACCTCGTCCAGGAAGCGTGCCACTTCCATGGGGCTGAACAGGAACCCGTTCCAGACGAACTCGAAGGCCAGCGAGACCCCCAGCCTGTCCATGACCGGCACCAGGGCCCCGAGGGCCGCGACGCCATGACGGTAGGCATCGTCGTAGTACAGGTCCGGGGACAGCCGGCCCAGGGTGTGCAGGACCACCGGCGCCCCCAGGGCCGCCGCCGCCTCCAGGCCGGCCGTGGTCTCGCGGATCGCCCGCTGCTGCGGCTCGCCGTCGGCCAGGAGGTTGCCGGTGCAGTGACCGATGGTCATGGAGGCGATCGACAATCCGGACTCCCGGGCCAGACGGACGATCCCCTGGAGTTCTTCGGGTGTCGTCTCCGCGGTCAGGGGCCCCTGGGGGCGCATGGAGAGCTCCACCACTTCGTATCCCGCCCCGGCGGCCGCCTCGAAAAACGCCTCCATGGACAGGTTGGAGGCGACCAACTGGCTGATCCCGATCTTCATCACACGTTTCTCCTCAGCGATCTTCCCCCGCCGGTTGCGGGGGGGCTCAGAACTCCTTGTCGAGGGCGATTTCGGTGGCCAGTACATGCTCCGCGCCGGGGCGCAGCAGGCGTTCGTCGCCTGCTGCGTTGGCCGTCTCCACGCAGATCATTCCGGGGTATTCGTCATCGCCGAAGTCCGGCATGCGCCGGGACTTGGCGACCCACGGGTTCCAGACCACGGCGGAGGCACTGCCGAACCCGGTCACGCGGATGCGGCGCTGCCAGCCCGGGTCTTCGATGACGGCGGTCCCGGGCCAGGCGTGGAAAACGAGGTCCGTTTCGCCCCGCACCACCACGGGTCCCGCCTGCACACCGGGCCGCCGAGACCCGCCCACGGTGTCGACGAAGGACAGTCCGTCAAACCCATGGACCCGTACCGAGGCAACGTCGCTGACCGCGAAGTAGGTGTGCAGTGCCGCCGTCACCGTCCACGGCTCGGATCCCCTATTGGTCATCGCCAAAGCCACTCGCAGCGCGGCACCGACGGTCACTTCCAGGCGCAGCGCAAAGGCCCCGGGCCACACTGCCCGCGTGGCGGCGGAATCCTCGAGGGCCAACACCAGGTGCGTGGTATCGTCGTCACGCTTGTGCTCCGTCCTGTCTACCCGCCACGGCAGCAGCCGCGCCAGCCCATGCGCCGGCAGGTCCGCCGAGGCCGGATGGGCTCCAAACCACGGCCAGCACACGGGAATGCCGCCGCGAATCGGGCTGCCCGGCTCGAACCGGCTCGAACCGCTCATCCACAGCAGTGGCCCGGACCCCCGCGGCGTGTAGGCCATGACATGGGCGCCGTGGAGGCAGACACGCGCGGTCGCCATGCGGTTGGCAATCTCGACCGTCGGCAACCCCCCGGGACCCGCGGCAAAACGCAACGTGTCCCCAATCCCAAACGCGGCATTGAGCGAGTCGACCGAGGTCATTGGTGTTGGTGATCCTTGCGTGAAACGTCCTGCCCCTGCCGCCGCTGCCGTGGACCCGCATCGGCGGCGGGACCGTGAGCCCGGGTACGCCCGGAGCCGAATGCCGTCCGACAACACTATACAACGGGCCGATGGCTTGTCACCGGGGGTCAAACGGGGAATCCGCAGGCCGAGGGAAGACCGATCGGACCGATCGGACCGATCGGACGGATCGGACGGATCGGAGGGATGCGGCCGGGAGCTGCGGAGGCGGCGGCCGGAAAACAGTCACGGGGTGTCTCTCCCGGGAAGGTCGTGACTATGATGAGACGGGCAGTACATTGCCGGGACGATCGCGGCGTTCGGGTCCCGTGGGCACGCCGATCCCGTTCCGGCGCGAGTTTCGGCAACAGGAGGTGGACATCGCATGAGAGAGTGGCTTGCCGTATGGTCTCCGGGGCCGGTCCGTGGCCGGGTCGGGCTGTGGTTCGCGTTTGCGGCGTTGGCCTGCACTGCTTCGTTGTCGGCAGGGACCGCGGCGGAGGATATGGGCCTTCTGGACCTGGCCGCGGTGCTGCAGGCGGCGCAGGGGGTCACCGCGGAACGGTTCCCCAATGCCGACGATGTCCTTGTCGACGACCACATCCTGTGCCGGTACCAGGAGGATGGGACGGCCCTCACCCTCGACGACACCGTCGTCAAGATCCTGACGGAGAAGGGGCGACAGGACAACCGGACGCTGACACGGCACTTCACACTCCCCTTCAGTCGGGCCGATTTCCTGCTCGTGCAGGTCATCAAACCCGATGGCACGGCCGTCCCGGTGGACGTGGCGGCCCAAAGCCGGGTCATGGTGGACCGGAGCCAGATGGGGGCGAACATCTACAACCCCGACAGCAAGGTCCTCCAGGTGACCATTCCGGAACTCGCGATCGGGGACCTCGTGCGCTATGTGGCGCGGGAAGAACTGATCAAACCCCGCGTCCCGGGCACCTTCAGCGAGTACCAGGTCCTGGAGTACACCAGCCCCATCGTCCACTACCTCTACGAAGTCGACGGACCCCGAGCCCTGCCCCTGCGCAGCATTGCCCTCAAGGCCCCGGTCGGAGACACGGTGGCCCACAGCGTGCGTGAGGCCGAGGGGCGGATCGTCCAACGTTGGGAAGCGAGGGATGTGCCCCGCATGTACTCCGAGCCCAGCATGCCGCCCCTGTACACGGTGGTGCAGAGGCTCCTCATCAGCACGATCCCCGACTGGGAGTATCTGTCCCGATGGTACTGGGACCTCAGTGAACCGCACTTCCAGCACAGCGAGGCCATACGCAGCAAGGTGGACGAACTGATCCGCGGCGTGGAGACGCCTGAGGCGCGCCTGCGCGCGGTGTTCCGCTTCGTGTCCCAGGAAATCCGCTACATGGGGATCACGGTGGAGACGGAGGCCCCCGGATACGAACCCCACGACGTGGTCATGACCTTCGAGAACCGTCACGGGGTCTGCCGTGACAAAGCCGCCCTGCTTGTGGTCATGCTGCGCCTGGCCGGCTTCGAGGCCTTCCCCGTGCTGATCCACAACGGTCCCAGGAAGGACGTCGAGGTCCCCCAGCCCTACTTCAACCACGCCATCGCGGCCGTGGCGAACCCCGACGGCGGCTACACCCTGATGGACCCCACCGACGAGAATACCAAGGAACTCTTCCCGGCCTACCTGTGCAACCAGAGTTACCTCGTGGCCCGGCCGCAGGGCGACACCCTGCGCACTTCACCCATTGTGCCCGCCTCGGAGAACATGATGCACGTCGAGACCCACGGCCGCATCGATGCCCAAGGCAACCTGCGCGGCGAGAGCGTGCTCGATTTCCGGGGCATCAACGACAATGCCTACCGCGGGCATTTCTCGCGCCTCCAGCCCGGGGAACGTCGGCGGTTCTTCGAGGGTGTGGTCAAACGCCTGGCCGCCGGGGGCCGGCTCACGGACCTGGTGATCACGCCGACGGACATGATGGACACCGAGACGCCTCTCAAAGTGCGTCTGGGATTCGAGGCCGACGCCATCGCCGTCAGCAACGGCACCACGACCATGCTGCCGGTGCCGCGCCTGGGGACCCGGGTCGGCATGGTCAACTTCATCCTCGGCAATGCCGGACTCAGGGAGAGGAAGTACCCCTTCGTGAACGAGTTCGCCTGCGGCGTCGAGGAGATCTTCCGCTACGAGCTGGACGCGGGCCTGGGGCGCCCCGTCAGCACTCCTGCCTACGACCCCATCGATACCGAAACCCTCGGCTGGAATTCCGAACTCCGGGTCGAGGACGGGCGCCTGACCGGCAAGGGCTCCTTCGCCATCCATACCGTCGAGTTTTCGCCGGATCAGTACCTGGCGCTGAAAGAGACGCTGAAGACCCTCGAGCTCTACGCCCGCAAACAACCGGTCTTCCGGGTCGGCGCGAAGGACACAGAGGGGGCGGACAGCATCCTCGAACAGAGCATCACCGAGATCGACGTGCAGGATCCCCATACGTGGACAACCCTCCGCAAGGTCCGCCGCCGCATCCTGACCTACAAAGGCAAGAAAGAACACGCCGAGCTGAAATGGGATACCA
>JAFGRS010000883.1 GCA_016935045.1 Lentisphaeria bacterium
CGACGACGCGAAAGCGTACGCGGCCTGGCTGACCGACCGGGACCGGGCGGTTCTCGGCGGGGCCCGCTACCGCCTGCCCACCGAAGACGAGTTCCTGACGTATGCCCAGTGCGGCGACGGCCGGGTCTATCCCTGGGGCAACAACTGGCCGCCGCGCAGCGGCCAGGCGGGGAATTATCATGGACAGGAGGCGGCGGTGTTCGGAATGGAGAAGATCGGCGGCTACGACGACGGCCATGCGGTCACCTGCAACGTCGAGCAGAGCTGGGCCAATCCCTGGCGCCTTTGCGGCGTGGGCGGCAACGTCTATGAAGCCTGCGCCAAAGACACTGGCACGAACCAGGAGTTCGGCGCGTGGCGTGGCGCGTGCTGGTACGACTGCGGCGTCCAGTCCGACCTGCGGTGCGCTGGCCGCTACGACGGCGGCGGGTCGGGTCGCGACGGCAACGGCGGCTTCCGTTTGGTGTTGTCACGCTGAGGGCCAGGATTGCCATCTGTGATTTGTATGTATTTGCAGGCCGAATGGCCTGCTCTCCGCCGCCGGGCGGGGAAGAAGGGGAAACGGAGGGAGGGGAAACGGACACGAACGGACACAACGGACACAACGGAGGGGGATGGAGAGCAGAGCATCAGCCATGTTGTTCCCCTCCCCATTCCGTAGGTGTCCGTTTCCGGGGGTTGACGGGGCGGCGCCGGCCGCTACGCTATCCGCAGGTTAATCGGTTCCCGCCGCCACTGCCCTTGCGGCAGTGGAGCGCCGATTCGGGTAGAGGGGGCACGGCCGCGCCCCCTCCCTCCTCTCCCATCGGCGCTCCACCGGGACGAGCCCGGCGGCGGCGTTGGGATCCTGAGACAGCCCTGGGCGGCCCGGACTGGGGCGCCTCCGGAGGTGACCATGCATGGTGTTCACGCATTCGGGTTGCTGATCGCGGTATCGGCGGCGGCCGCGGCCCCCGCCGTGCGGCTGGATGTGCGGGCCCACGGCGCCGTGGGGGACGGGCGGAACAAGGACACGGCCGCCATTCAGCGGGCCATCGATGCCTGCGGGACCGCCGGGGGAGGGGAGGTCGTCTTCCCCCCGGGACGCTACCTCAGCGGCTCGCTGCGCCTTCGCGCCGGTGTCCACCTCGTCCTTGACCCCGGCGCTACGCTCCTCGGCAGCGCCGACGTCGCCGATTTCCGGGAGGGGCCCCTGCTGCTCGCGCAGGATGTCGAGGACGTGGGCATTCGCGGAGGGGGGACCATCGACGGACAGGGTACGGCCTACTGGGAACCCGCGCGGACCTACCAGGGTCCGCCCTGGCGCGGTACCGCGCAGTTCGAGTACCGGGCTCTCAAGCGACCCTCCTTCCTGCGCTTCCAGGGTTGCCGCGGCGTCGTCGTCCGCGACGTCACCCTCGCCAACAGCCCTTCCTGGACCCTGCACCTCCTGCGCTGCGGCAACGCCCGGGTCGAACACGTCACCATCCGCAACCCGCTCCACGGCCCCAATACCGACGGCATCGACATCAACTCCTGCACCGACGTCGTGGTGCGGCACTGCGACATCATTACCGGCGACGACGGCATCGTGCTGAAGAGCACCGAGCCGGGGCACGACCATCCCTCCCGCGACATCTCCGTCGAGGACTGCCGGGTGTGGTCCGCCTGCAACGCCTTCAAGATCGGCACCGAGACGCACGACCATTTCAGCGCTATCCGGGTGACCCGCTGTCACTTCTACTGTGGTTCGGAACGGCCCCTCGAACGCCCCCTCTCCGGCATTGCCATCGAGTCGGTGGACGGGGCTCACCTGAGCGACATCGTGGTCTCGGACATTACCATGGCGGGTGTCCGGGCGCCGCTGTTCGTGCGCCTGGGCCATCGCGGGGGCAACAGCGAGCGGACCCGGCAGGTGGAGCCGAGGGTGCCCGGCCGGATCCGGGGGGTGGTGATCCGCAACGTGCGCGCCGAGCAGGCCTTCTTCGAGTCCTCCCTCTGCGGCATTCCCGGGCATGCAGTCGAGGACATCCGGCTGGAACACATCGACATCGAATACACGGGCGGAGGCGGCCCCGAACTCGCCACCGTTTCCGTGCCCGACGCGGAGGTGATCGCGAAGTATCCCGAGGCGCAGATGTTCGGGCGTCTGCCGGCCTACGGGCTGTACTGCAGGCACGTGCGGGGCCTCGCCCTGACCGACGTCCGCACGCGCTGCCTGCAACCCGACGCGCGGCCCATGCTGGTGTGCGAGGACGTGCGCGGGCTCGATCTCGACGGGGTGTTTCCCGACGCGGCCCCGGCGGAGCTGCCCGTGTTCTGGTTCCGGGATGTCCACGAAGCCCGGCTCCGGGCCTGCGTCGCCCCGCCCGGAACGTCCCTCTTCCTCGCCCTGGAGGCGACGCCGGCCGGCCAGGTTGCCCTGGAGGAATGCGACCTTTCGCAGGCAAGGCAGTCCGTCGCCCATTTTCCTTCGGGTGGGCTCGTGCGGGCCCGGCTGCCGCTCTACGCGGAGGAGTCCCCCGGAGTGGTGGTCATCGACCCGACCGGGATGCTGCTGGCGGCGCCCATGACTGTTTTCGAAGGGGTCGCGTCGCCTTCCGGCAAGGCCATCGGCGTGCCGGCGGCAGGCGGGCGGGACGTGGGCACGGCCCGTTGCCGGTTCGCCGTCTCCAGGGCAGGGGACTACACCCTGTACGTCCGCGTCCATGCCGCATCCCCGGAAGCCGACAGCTTCTACGCGACCGTGGACGAAGGGGCGCCTGCCCTCTCGGACGTTGCCGAGCGCGGGCGCTGGTTCTGGGACCGGGCCCGCAACCGGGAGGACGACAAGACCGACCTGACCCGATCCGTGACCTGGCCCCTGGAAGCCGGCGAGCACACCCTCACCATCCGCAACCGCGAGTGCGGCACCCTCATCGACCGCATCGCCCTGGTCCACGAGGACTCCCCCTTCGACCCGGAGACCTCGCCCGGGACTGGAGGACGGCCCTTCCGGTGAGCCGTCCCGTATTCCCTGACGGGTTGCGGATCCCGCAATCCCTACGTCACGTTGGGAAAAGACCTGAAGATACGGCGGAGACCGCCGACTCCATCACGTGCCCTGAGCCTGACGCCATGGCGCTGGAGCCGGTCGTCCTCGACCGTACCCC
>JAFGRS010000884.1 GCA_016935045.1 Lentisphaeria bacterium
CCGGGAGGCTCGCGATACGCTCGCGCTCCAGGGGGATGGAACGCCCGCGGCCGCGCGGGCACTCGCGGGTTTGACTGAGTCGTTACGACCCTCCCATGGCGGGACTTGACACGGCCGCCATTGCGGGAGAGAGTGGTGTTGGCGCGGGGGCGGCGTCCGGGGTCCCCGGCTGTGCCGGAGACTGGTTCGGGAAGACGGAAGGTCCCCGCAGGGCGGGCAAGGAGGATGGGCATGGGTCTGCGATTGGGGTTCGTAGGGGTCGGCGGCATTGCGCAGCGGCACTTGGCCAATGCGGCCCTGCGCGGGGATGTGACCATTGTGGGTCACGCGGACATTCGGCTCGAGCGCGCCCAGGAGGCCGCCCGCAAGTACGGCGGGCGCGCCTACGATGGGTGTCCGGCATTGCTCGAGGCGGAGCAGCCCGATGCCGTGGTGATCTGCACTCCCCCGGATGCTCACGGGGACATCGAGGAGACCTGTGCCGGGCGCGGTGTTCCCTTCTTTGTCGAGAAGCCGGTGGCGGTCAGCATGGAGTTGGCGGCCCGGGTCAAGCGTGCCGTCGATGCCGCGAAGTTGACCACGCAAGTCGGCTACATGTACCGTTTCAGCAAGGGTGTACGGCGGGTCAGGGAACTCCTTCGCAGCCGCCGCATCGCGATGGTGCAGCAGCACTTCTACATGCCGGGTCTGCCGGATCGCGACTGGTGGCCGTTTCTGGAGCGTTCCGGGGGCCAACTGACGGAGCAGTCCACGCACATGCTGGATCTCGGGCGTTTTCTGTGCGGCGACGTGGTTTCGGTGGCGGGGACGACCGCGCGGGTACGGGACTGGAAGCCGCGGCCCGATTCTCCCAGGACCGGCGGTCTGCTGTGGGCAGCCGACCCGTTCACCATTCCCGACACCACGGCCCTGACGCTGCGTTACGCTTCCGGCGCCCTGGGGACCCTGAGTTGCTCGATGGTCCCCGGCACGGCCTGGGATTGCGGCTTCCGCATCGTGGCCGAAGGGCTGATCGTGACCATCGAGGGCGGCGACGTGCGCTGGCGAGGCAGCGAGGAAGGCACGGAGGCGGCCGGTGAGAACTGGCCCAGCTACGTGCTCTACGACTTTCTTGACGCCGTGCTCGAGGGGCGGCCGTCGGCGGTGCCCTATGACGAAGGCGTGCGCAGCCTGGCCATCTCTCTGGCCGGATATGCCTCCGCCGAGGCCGGCGGCGCGCCGGTGGCCACAGCGGACATTCTCAGGGGCGTCCTCTGAGACCTGCCGCGGCGGGGGATCAGGATGGCGACGAAAGGTCTCAGCAGGCGCCCGGGTTCGTTGCGCGGGACGCTGACGGCCGGAGTCCTTCTGGCCGCCGGTGCGCTGGGGGCAGTTGCCCCGGCCGCGGAATGGGATCTTGTGTACCCGTCGTGGCACCGTCGCGAGATCCTGCTCTTCACGCTGCCGGAGCCGACGTCCCTCTACATTCTCCTGGCCCATGAGGGACCGGGCGAATCCCTCACCAGGGAGTGGGAGGTGGTCGAAGAGACGGTGCAAAGCGAGGAAGGCCGGCGGATCCTCGAGACCCCATCCGGAACCTGGGCCGAGATGCCTCGGGAGCCGGGGCCGACTGCCGTCCCGCAGACCTGTGTGCTCTGGCCCGCCGAGGACCCGGATGCCCTCTTCCCGTGGTCCCTTCCGCCGGCGCATGCGGGGGACCGGGTCCTCCGCCTGTGCGGTGCACGGGGGGAACGCGTGACGGCGGTGGTGGGCCTGTTCACGCCGTCGCCTGCCGAAAGGGTCCTGCCGCGTCTGGACACCCTGCGGCGCCAAGACCGTGCCTGGGCGGTCCCGATGCAGGTCCGGCACGTACGCTACCATCCGCGGCGTACGGACTTCTACGGCCGGGGAAGGACCTTTCATTGGGTCGCCGACGCCTACGTCCAGGAGCTGGACGGCCATCGCTGCGAGGGAGAGCAGACGACGGTTTTCCAGCTTTCCTTCCCCATCCCTCCCGCTGCGGCGGAAGGGACTTGGCGGGGCGTGATACGCTGCGCCGTCGAGCCCGTCGAAACGGCTCTGCCCGTGGAGATCACCGTCTACCCGTTTGCCCTGCAACGGCCCGGAGATTTCACCCGACACCTCTACCTGGATGCGGGACGATGGCAACGCATGACGGAGGAACAGGTCCTCGACGAGCTGGCCGACGTCCGGGCGCACGGATTCGAGTCCATTCCTTTGCCCACCTCGGGAGAAGTGCTCCTCGACGAACCCGGAAACCTCGCCTTCCGCTTGTCCGCTGATTCCCGCCGGGCCATCCGCCTCGCCCGGCAGGCCAACCTCCAGGGCCCGTTCTTCTTCTGGAGCGGCAATCTCGTGCGGGACCTGGCGCGACGTCTGGATCTTCCGCCTCCGGGGCTCGATGCGCCCGCCGACCAGTGGCCCGGGGAGTTCACCGACGCCGCGGTCGGCCTGCTGGGAGCCCTGCGCCGGGCCATCGCGGCGGAGGGCATCCCCGATCCGGTGCACGTTCTCGTGGACGAACCGGGGTACTGGAAGAAGGGCAGTCCCGAACGGCTTCTGTGGGACGTTGCCGTATCCCGGCGTTCCGGCTGGCGCACCTACTGCACCTCGAGCGAACCGCCCTCCGACCCCATCGGCCGGGGCCTGGACTTCCACTGCTACGGCCGGTCGGCCGTCACCGGCGGCCCCGCTCATGCCTCCTTTCTGCAATGGCAGACACACGCTGCCGGGCAGCAGTTCTGGTATTACTGCACGGGGTGTTACAGCGGCCAGGTGGGCAAGCTGGTGCGCAACCGGTACCTGGGGGGGGGCCTGGCCTGCCGCAGCGGTGCAGACGGGACTGCGAGCTGGACGTACCAGCGTCCCCGGGGCAATGCCTTCGACGATTTCCTGCTGGATCCCCGCACGGGAGCACCGCACACGGGACAGGCCTGCACGACGCTGCCCGATCCCCGCGAGCCGGGAGCGAGTCTCGACACGCCGCAGTGGGAAGGCCTGCGTCAGGCCTTCCTCGACCATTGCTACGTGCACACGCTGCGAACCGCTGCCGACGCCTGTTTCCCGCAGCACCCCGAAGCCGCGGAGCAGGCTCGGCGCTGCATCGAGGCTACCCTCGCGTCGCTGCCGTGGCATGGCGACCCTTTCCTGGAACCTGGCATCGACGTGGCCGAGCTTGACCGGGCACGGGCCGATATCGCGGCGGGGCTGGCCCGCCTGATCGCCGCAACCGAAAGCAGGGAGCAGCCCCCTCCGTGAGCCCGGAAATCCCCACCCCGTCC
>JAFGRS010000885.1 GCA_016935045.1 Lentisphaeria bacterium
CGGTCGATTCCGAGGATTTCCGCCGCCCGGCTGCGGTTGCCGTTGACGCTGGCGAGGACGTTGCGGACGTGTTCCCGTTCCACATCGGCCAGGGACCGTTGCGTTCTCCCCTCGTGCTGGACGCAGAACCGCATCGGGTCCGGGAGGTCGGGCAGGTCGATGCGCGGTTCTTCGGCCATGACCACCAGGCGCTGGACCACGTTTTCGAGTTCGCGGACATTGCCGGGCCAGGAGTGTTTCGAGAACACGTTCAGGGCCCGGTCGGTGAAGGTGACCGGGGGCTTGCCCAGTTCGGCGGCGAATCTGGCGGCGAAGTGCCGCATGAGCAGCAGCACATCGTCGCCCCGTTCCCGCAGGGGCGGCACATGGATGCGGATGACGTTGATGCGGTAGAAGAGGTCCTCGCGGAAGGCGTGATTGCTGACGAGGTGCTCGATGTCCTTGTTGGTCGCGGCAACGATGCGCACGTCGACCCGGCGTGGTTTCGAGTCGCCGACCATGTACACGCTCCGGTCCTGGAGGACTCGCAGGAGCTTGACCTGCATGGCGAGGCTGGTTTCGCTGATTTCGTCGAGGAAGATGGTACCCCCGTCCGCGGTCTGGAAGAACCCGGCCCGGGACTCGTAGGCGCCGGTGAAGGCGCCCTTGACGTAGCCGAACAGCTCGCTTTCGAGGAGCGCCTCGGGGATGCCGCCGCAGTTGATCGGCACGAAGGGAGCGGCCGCCCGGGCTCCCCGGTAGTGGATTGCCCGGGCCACGAGTTCCTTGCCGCTGCCGCTTTCCCCCGTGACCAGGACCGTTGCCGTCGTGGCGGCCGCCTTCGCGATGACCGCCCGCACCCGCTGCAGCGCCGGCGATTCGCCGATGAGACCGCAGTCGGCTGTTCCGGGGCGCTCCGCGGGACGTCCCATGAGCCTCTGCTGCCGACGCCGGTCGAGGACCCGACGCACGGCAGCCAGCAGTTCCTCTTCCGTGAAGGGTTTCGCCAGGTACTCCTCCGCCCCCTTCTTCATGGCCTCGACGGCACTCTCGACCGTGGCGTAGCCCGTCACGATCATCACCCGTGTGTGCTTGCAGTTGCTGCGGATGTGCCGCACCAGGTCGATGCCGCTGGCCCCGGGCATCTTGAGGTCCGTCACCACCAGGTCCACCGGTGTGGTGCGGAGGAACTCAGTGGCCTGCAGGGCGTCGGCCGCTCCCCAGGTGGCGTAGCCCTGCGCCGCGAGGCTGCGCTGCAGCACTTCGAGGGTATCGGGGGCATCGTCCACCACCAGGATGCGTTCCCTGCCCGCGCCGGCGCTCATGAGGCATGCCTCTCCTCGGAAGGCTCCTCCGAGCCGGGCAGAGGCAGTCGGATGGTGAACACGCTGCCCTGTCCCGGAACGCTGCGCACCCCGATCGTGCCCCGGTGTGCCGTGACGATGCCATGGACGACGGGGAGCCCCAGCCCCGTGCCCTGGTTCACCCCCTTGGTGGTGAAGAACGGGACGAAGATGCGGCCGAGAATGTCCTCGCTCATGCCGATGCCGGTGTCTTCCACCTCGCAGACGACGCATCCGTTCTCGATTCCGGTTCGGAGCGCCAGGGTTCCCCCCTCGGGCATGGCCTGGAGGGCGTTGGTGATGATGTTCACCAGCACCTGAGTCAGTTGTCCCGGATCTCCCATGATTTCGGGCAGGCAGGGATCCAGGCTGGACGCGATCTCGACGCCATCCCGCCGCAGGCGGTGTTCGAACAGCGCGAGGGCCTCTGCGACCACCGTGTTGAGCTGCACCTGCCGGCGCCGGCCGGGGCTCTGCCGCGCGAACAGCAGCAGCTTGCGGATGATCTCGCGGGCGTGCAGCGAGGCCTTGACGATCTTGTCCAGGTCGGGCACGGCGGCGGCGGGAAGGTCCGGCAGCCTGGCGAGCAGTTGGGCGAACCCGAGGATGCTGCTCAGGGGTTCATTGAGTTCGTGGGCGACGCCGGCGGCGAGTTGGCCGATGGTGGCGAGGCGGTCCGCGTGCAGCAGCTGCTGCTGCAGGGCGTTGCGTTCCTCCCGCGCCTGGTGGCGTTCGATGACGAGTCCGACCTGCTTCGCGATGGCGTCGATCAGGCTGCGTTCCTCCCGCAGGAACGGTCCCTCGTCGCATTCGGGTCTGCTCTCGTGGTAGGCCACTTCGAGGACCCCGGGGGCGCCGCCGGCCACCGGCACCGCGGCCGTCAGCTTCTGTCCCCCGTCACGGTAGCCCCGGGAGCGATACTCCCGGCCCTCGAGGCGCAGGCGGGTCACCGTGATTGCCGGGTACTGCCAGGCCGCGGGAATCAGGTCCACGACCCCCTGCAACACGGCGTCAAGCGATTCGTCCAGCTGCGCCGCAAGCTGACTCATGCCGTACAGGCAGGAGAGTTCCTTGACCCGTTCCTCCAGCGCCCGGGTGGCGTTGAGAACGTACGGACAACCCTCCCGCGTTCGCCGCGTTGCCGCCGTTCTCTTCATGCTGCGTGCCCCGTGTCGGTGTGTCCCGCCGACCTTCGTCCATGACGATGGGAGGTAGTATAGCCGTTCGCACCGGACCTGCCCGCAAGGTGGGCGGCGCACTCTCGCAGAACCTGAGCGCCGCCGAAGGTCGTGCGGCGACGGCCGGCTGCATCACGTGCCCTGAGCTTGACGCCATGGCGCACGGAGCCGGTCGTCCTCGACCGTACCCCCCCGTGACGGAGGCCCTGCCTTTCCGGGCCAGGGCTGTTTCAGGATCCCAACGCCGCCGCCGGGCTTGTCCCGGTGGAGCGCCGATCGAAGGGCGGGGAGGGGGCGCGGCCGCGCTCCCTCACCCCGAATCGGCGCTCCACTGCCGCAAGGGCAGTGGCGGCGGGAAGCGATTCGC
>JAFGRS010000886.1 GCA_016935045.1 Lentisphaeria bacterium
CACCGTCCGCCGCGTCCGGAGAACCGGGGTGTGCGGGTGGCGTTGGGCCTGTTTTCCGGCCACGGGTGACGCCCCATGTGTGTCCCGTGTGTCCGGAAAACGGGGTCGGGGACGGCTTCGGAAGGAGAGGTTTTCCGGACGGGGTAAGCACGGTTTGTCCGGAAAACGGTGACCTGGCTCTGGACCGTCCGCGAGCACTGCGTCCCGGCGGAGGAGCAGAGCAGCAGGACCGCTGGAGCCGCGGCAACGCGGGAAGGAGGTTGCCCCAGGTTGGCCCTCTGCACCTGCGGTGCGGGCCCGGCAGGCGGGGAGCGCCCTTCGGACACGGTTCTCGACGGTGGTGCCGTCAGTCCAGGCCGAGGCGGTCAGGGGGCATGGCCAATCGCGGCGCCAGCCGGGAGTACCGGAGCATGGGCTTGTTGTTGCTCAGGGCGATGGCCAGGGCGCGGCGGGTACCGATCATGACCAGGAGGCTCTTGGCCCTGGTCATGCCTGTATACACCAGGTTCCGCTGCAACATCATGTAATGCTGTGTCAGAAGGGGCATGACAACGGCCGGGAACTCGCTGCCCTGGCTCTTGTGTACGGTGACCGCATAGGCGTGCACGATCTGGTCCGCATCGCACCATTCGTACTCGACGGGGCCGATATCGTACTCGATGCGCACCGTCTTCGCCCTGAAATCGATCGCGCGAATGCAGCCCAACTCGCCGTTGAACACTCCCTTGTCGTAGTTGTTCACCGTCTGCATGACCCGGTCTCCCTCCCGGAAACGCCGTTCCCCAAAGGCGAAGTCCGGCCGTTTCCCGCAGGGGTTCAGCGCCTCCTGCAGCAGGGCGTTCAGAGCCATTGCCCCACAACTTCCCCGGTGCATGGGGCAGAGCACCTGGACGTCCGTCGCCGGGTCGAAGCCGAAGCGACGCGGAATCCGTTCCGACACCATTCGGGCAATCAGTGCCGCGACATGTTCCGGTTCGTCCTGCTCGATCCAGTAGAAGTCTGCCCGGGCCCGGGCCGGGACCCGATGCAGATCGGGCATCGCACCCCGGTTCACGGCGTGGGCATTGGTGACGATGCGGCTCGCGCTGTCCTGCCGGTAGATGCGCGACAGGTGCGTCACGGGCAGACGGGCACAGGCGATCAGGTCGTGCAACACCGTTCCCGGCCCTACACTCGGCAGTTGGTCGCGATCGCCGACCAGAACCACCCGAGTGCCGGGGCGAAGGGCCCGGAAAAGGTGTCCGGCGAGAGGCACATCCAGCATCGAGACCTCGTCCACGACGAGCAGGTCGCAGGACAGGGGATGGTCCGGACCGTGGACGAAGACGGCCTCCTTGGGATTCCACTGCAGCAGGCGGTGGATGGTCATGGCGGCCAGGCCGGTGGTTTCGCCCATGCGCTTGGCGGCGCGTCCGGTCGGCGCGGCCAGCAGGACCTTGAGCCGCAGGAGCCGTGCCGCGGCCACGATCTGGCCGATGACGGTCGTCTTGCCGACCCCGGGCCCGCCGGTGATCACGCTCAGGGGATGTCGGAAGGGGGCGAGGACGGCGCCCCTCTGCTCCGCGTCCAGTTTCCGGTAGGCGTCTCCCAGGCGTTCCGCCGGGACGGTGCGGATCCCTGGCGGACTGGCCAGGAGCAGGTGCAGGGCTTCCGCGAGTTCGGTCTCGGCCTGGTAGAGGCGTCGCAGGAAGACCATGGGATGCGTATCGGCCCCCAGGCGATCTTCCCGGATGATGCGGCCGTTGCGCAGGGCCAGCGCAATTCCTTCCGCTGCGAGTTCCTCGCTGACGCCGAGGACCCTGGCCGTTTCGGAGCGCAGGTCCTCGTCCGGATAGCCGACGTGACCATTCTGGGCCAGTTGCTCGAGCACGTACTCGATTCCGGCGGCGAGCCGTAGGGGGTTCTCCTTGGCGACCCCGAGACGTTCGGCGATGCGGTCCGCGGTCAGGAACCCGATGCCCCTGACCTCCGCCGCGGTCTGGTAGGGATTGCGCCGGACGACCTCCGCCGCGGCCACGCCGTAGCGGTTTACAATGCGGGCACAGAGACCGGCGGGGATGCCGAGGCCCTGGAGGAAGATGACCACGTCGCGCTGCTGGGTATGCCTGTGCCAGGCCCGGCGGATTTCGGCCACCCGCTTGCCGCCGATGCCGGGGACCTCGCGCAGACGCTCGGAATAGCGGTCGAGGACGGTCAGGGTTTCCGCACCGAAGTGCTGCACGATCCGCTCGGCGTAGACGGGGCCGATGCCCGGAATCAGACCGGAAGCCAGGTAGCGTCGGACGCCCTCGTCCGTGCTCGGCAGAACCGCCCGGAACTCGCGCACGCGGAGTTGCCTGCCGTGGTCCCTGTGGGTTTCCCAGCGTCCGGTCGCCTCGATGTCCTGCCCTTCGAGGACGCCCGTCATGGGGCCCACCAGGGTGACTTCGCGCTGCTGTTCGTCCAGGAGTCGCAGGACCACCCACTGTCCGTCCCCGCTGGCGAAGACGACGCGGAGCACTTCTCCCCGGACCGTGCTGTCCGTCAGCGCCGTCACGCGGTCCGTATTGGGCTGCGGCCCGTCATGGCTCGTCAGGTTGAGCAGGTTGTCGTTCATCACTTGCAGTCAACGGCCGGCAGGATGCCCGGCGGCGCGCCCCGGACGCCATTTCGAGATGCCCGCCGGGACCTGTCTGCGTGTCCGCACCGGCAGGCGCGGGTGCTGCAGACCATTTCGAGACGTTGCGTAAAGAACTTGTGGAACCGGACACTACTCCGTGGCCTGGCGCAGGGCACCCCGGTGCTCGAAGAGCTTGGCCACGGCCCGCACCACCGAGTCCATGTCGCGGCGGTTGCCCAACAGCAGGGACTGGGGCAGCCAACACCCCTCGCTGCCGCAGGCCCGTTCGCAGACGGGGCAGTGCACGGCGCCGTAGTCCAGGTCTGGATGGGACCCGGTATACCCCGTATAGGGACCGAACGCCCTGTCCCGGAACAGCCCCTGACGGTAAAGGGGGATCGTGTATCCCTCGCTGGCAGGGATTCCCTCCGCGCGCAGGGCCCGGACGAAGGCAGCCCGGGGGACTCCCCACGTCTCCGCGTCGTAGCGGAAGACATAGAGGTGGTACGCGTGCAGCGTCTCGCCGCGCCCCCGCGCCAGCGGCAGGATGCCGGGGATCAGGCCCAGTCGCGCATTGAGGTACAGTCCGTTGGCATTGCGCCGTTGGGTCTGATCGGCGAGCCGCCGCATCTGGCTGAGGAGCAGGGCCCCCTGCAACTCGGAAAGGCGGTAGTTGCCGCCCAGCGAGGTGTGTTCATACCACTGCCCCCCGCTGCGGCGTCCGCAGTGATGCAGGGCCCGAACCGCCGCCGCCAGTTCCGCGTGGTTGGTGAGCACGATGCCGCCTTCTCCCGCGGTCAGGTTCTTTGATGACTGGAAGCTGAACGCTCCCAGGTCCCCAAGGCTGCCCAGTCCCTTCTCGCCGTAGGTTGCCCCGTGGGCATGCGCCGCGTCCTCGATGACCGCAATGCCTCGCTCCCGCGCCACGGTCAGGATGCGTTCCATGGCCGCCGCCTGGCCGCCGAGATGCACCGGGATGACTGCCCTGGTGCGTGGGGTAATCGCCGCGGCAAAGGCCTCCGGATCGAGGCAGTAGGTATCGGGATCGATGTCCGCGAAGACGGGCGTCGCGTTGCACTCGATGACGCTCGTGGCCGTGGCCAGAAAGGTGTAGGGCGGCACGATCACCTCGTCGCCGGCCTCGATGCCCACTGCCAGAAGGGCCAGACGCAGGGCAACCGATCCGTTCACCACCGCCACCCCATGGGCCGCCCCCTGGAAGGCCGCGAAGGCCTGTTCGAAGGCTTCCACCCGGTCGCCGTTCAGTCGGCCCCAACGGCCGCTGCGTACCACCGCCGCCACCGCTTCCGCATCGGTGTCGTCCCACACCGGCCAGGACGGGAAAAGCTTGGCGCGCACGGGTTTGCCGCCCTGAATCGCGAGTGGATTTCCCATGGCAAAGGCCCCCCTCAGGACCACTCGATGGGCGTGCCGTCCAGCGATGCCTTCACCTGGCGTCTCCGGTAAGCCCAACACATGTACGATACACTGATAAAATAGCTTGCAGGAAGTCGTGCCCGACAACCCACGAACACATCCAGCAACGTGGTCCTGCCGCCGAACCCCATCGGACCGATGCCCAGGGAGTTGGCCTCCGCCAGCAGGCGGCGTTCGAGTTCGGCCAGCTCGGGGACGGCGCTGCGTTCACCGATGCGGCGCAGCAGCAGGCGCTTGCTCTCCGCGTATCCCGTGGCACGGTCCCCGCCCAGCGCGACCCCCAGGACGCCGGGCGAACACCCCCTCCCCTGCGCCTGGAACACGGCATCCAGCGCGCAGCGACGCACACCCTCGAGGTCCCGCCCGGCGTCCAGGGCCGGGTCCGGGAGGGAGTATTGGATCCCCACGTTCTCGCAGCCCCCACCCTTGAGCAGCAGCCAGACCTCTGCGGTCGTTCCTTCGCGCTCGGCCCAGTGGATGACGGGGCTGCCGGAGCCGAGGTTGTTGCCGGTGTTCCGGTTTGTCAGGGTGTCCACGCAATTCTGCCGCAGCAGGCCATCCCGGGTGGCGCGGACGATGGCCCGTTCCGCGGCCTCGCGGAAGACGGACTGCGCCAGTCTCCCCGGAGGGATTTCGACCCAGAAGAGAATGGTGCCCGTGTCCTGGCAGATGGGCTGGCGTCGTTCGCGCGCCAGGCCGGCATTGGCGATCATGGCGTCCAGTGCGTCGCGCCCGTTGCCCTGGTCCTCCGCGGAGCGGGCATCGAGGAGTGCCGCCTCCACGTCGCGAGGCAAGTCGGTGGAGGTACGGGCAATCAACTCGAGGAGAGTCTCTTCCCAGACCCCGGGCGAGGAACGGAGCCGTGCATCCTGAGAGTTGCCCATCGAAGTGTTCTTCTCCACGGATCCGCGGCAGCATGGACCATGGGACACAGGGGTCCGCACGGAAGAATGCCCGACCATTCCGGCGGGAGCACCGGAAGGGACGGCGCGCACCCCGACCGGCGGCCTCCGGCACCCGAAACCGCCTCGGCCACCGTCAGCGTGTCTACGAACGCAAGAAGTAAGGTATCCGACGCCCCGGGGATTGGCAACCGCACACCGGAATGCCACGGATGGAACACCGGCGCCGGAGACCAGAGGCGCAGGTTTTTCCCGAGGCAACCCAAAGCCAACCCCGCGCCGGCCGGAAAACGCCACCCACCGGGCGCCCCGCAATCCCTGTTCTCCAGACCATGCCTGTTTTCCGGACACCCCCAGCCCAGAGGTGAGCCTGTAAGCCTCCGGATGACCATTCTGTGTGCGACAACACACTGCTGCGCCTAATGTTGCGAATTTCCGACCCCAACAGACCAGCCCGGACGGCCCCAGAGCAGTTTCTGTCTCCAACGAGTAACGACGTTTGGGCAGCAACCCGCGTCGAGTGTGCAGCAGTGCATCCATCCGTCCACTTCGCTGCGAGTGGCGGTCCCTCCGGGTCTGGCCTTTCGGGCTTCGTCCGTTATGTTTGGTGGCCGACAGGGAGTATGCAGGTATGGCGGCAACGACAGAGGTCATCGAGAAACTGATTGAGGAGTACCGGGCTCAGTGCGGTCTCTGGGGTCGGACCTGCGTAACCAATTCAATGGCAAGGGAATGCTGTACACAGGCTGCTGTTTTCGGGCCTTGGAAGCTCCATTTGAGGGTCCAAAACAGACTTGGGACAGGTTTTCTGCTACGCTCGGCGGTGCCAAAGCCCCGTGCTGGTTTACCGTCTCGCAAGGCATCGGCCCGTACCATGCCGCTTTCAGCCCGGAAATGGGCCTGTAAGTCTCCGAACCGCCCTTGCGCGTGCGACAACTCCCTGCTGAGCCATGTGTTGCAGAGGTCCGACCCCAAGAGGAACGCTCAGGAGGGGGTCTCGCTTGCGTTCCGGTGTCTGTTGGCTCGGGGTCCGGGACCGTGCCGGCGGGTGAGCCGGTAGGGCGCAGTCCGAGAGGAGTGATCTGGCCGATGGCAGACCGTGGCACGGCAATGACCTCCCGCGGGCGCATGCTGGCGACCCTCCGGCGGGAAGAGGTGGATCGTTTCCCCGTGTGGCTGAAGATGGCGAACCCGACATGGTCGAGTTCCCAGCCGGAGCCCTATCGCAGCATGGGAGGGACCGCGCTGCTGCAGGCCTGCGGCTGCGACATCATCCGGGGCTGTGGCTTCCCGGTACAGGCCCTCCGGCCCCGCGTCGAGGAGTCCATCGAGATCCAGGCGGACCGTCGTGTCCACCGGATTCGGACGCCGGACGGGGAGCTGGTGGGGATCGAGGGGTTGGACCCGGTGACCCGCAGTGCGCATCCCCTCGTCTACCCCGTCACCACGGCAGAGCAACTGGGGCGGTTGCGCTGGCTGTACACGGACACCTCCTACCGCGCCGACCCCGCCCGGGTCGAGGCCGCGCGCCGGCAGCAGCAGGTCGCGGTGGACGCCGACTCGATCACCATGTGCGGGATCGGTCCCGGGCCGCTGATGCATCTGGTCCAGCATCTCTGCGGCCCCGCCGCGGCGGTCTACCTGATGACGGACGAGCCCGCGCTGTTCGGGGAAGTCGTGGCCCTCATGCACGCGGACCGCCTCCGGGAACTCGCGGCCCGGATCGACGGCCTGGCCGCCGACACCTTCTGGCTGACCGAGAACACCTCCACCAGCCTCATCAGCCCGAGCCTCTTCCGAACCTGGTGCGTACCCCACCTGACGGCCTACGGCAGCATGGTGCGGGGGAAGGGCATCATCCCGGTGCACCACATGTGCGGCATGCTGAACGCACTGCTGGAAGACATCGATGCGCTGCCCGCC
>JAFGRS010000887.1 GCA_016935045.1 Lentisphaeria bacterium
AGGGCAGTGGCGGCGGGAAGCGATTCGCCGGATCTTGAAACAGCCCTGCCCGCACCGGGCTTTGACTTGACAATCCTGTTGGCTTGCGGCACTATGGACATCGTACATGGCGGTGTTTGCGTCGTTGTCCATGCGGGTCGGTGCCGGCGACGGGATCGAGGCGTGTTGGGGGCGGCCGCGAGAGCATCGGGGGGCAACATGGACGCGTGTATTCGGGGGTACCGGTCCTGGAGGCGCCCGCTCTGCGGGGGTGTTCTTTCTCTGTCCGTTTCCGGGGCCGCGGGGCTGATGCTGGTGTGTGTTCTGGGGGGACCGGGTAGGCTTTCGGGTCTGGAGACTGCGAGCGTGTCGGGCATCTGTCGGACCGCTGCCGGGGTCCCGCTGGACGGCGCCACGGTCTGGTGCAACAGCGACGACAAGTCGGCCATGGTGACCAGCGGTCCCGACGGTTCCTACGCCTTCGCCGGGCTCCAGCCGGGCCAGTTCCGGATGGTGGCGCAGAAGGGTCCCCTACGGTCTGCCGAGGAGGTCCTGGTTCTGGCCCCCGGCGAGATGCGGGTCGTGGACCTGGTGCTGTTGCCGACGGCGGGCAGCGTTTCCGGGGTGTTCCTGGATGGTCGCGGGGACCCGGTTCCCGGGGGCACGGTGTATCTGCAGGACGTGACGCCGGAACAGGAGACGGTGACCGGCGCGGACGGTTCCTTCACCTTTGGGGATGTTCCTTCGGGGACTTGCTCGCTGCGGGGGATGCCGCCGGGGTCGATTCTGCGCGTGGACGTCGAAGATGTGCAGGTGACGGTAGGGCAGGTGACGACGGTGGACCTTGCCCTGGCGCCCCACGCGGGCCTGTTCGGCGTGGTCATGGACTGCTACGGAGACCCCCTCGAGGGGGCCACGGTCATCCAGCGCGCCACCATGACCTACGGCAACACCTACGAACAGGGGCGCACGACCACCGGCGTCGACGGCCGTTTCGCCTTCCCGTGGGTCTGCCCGGTGGGGAGCAGGAACGTGGCTTCCCAGAGTGTTCGGGCGGAGGGTCCGGGGGCCGGGGTGGTCACCCAGAGCGTCACGGTGACGCCCGGACCCGGGGACGACGTGACCGGCATCGAGTTGGTGCCCGTGGCGGCGCAGCCGCTCGAGCTGTTCTATTCGGGATACTCGAATGCCGTCCATCCGCCTGCCGGGTGGTTGCCGACCGGCGGCAATCTCGAATTCGTGTATGTCCGCGTCCGGCCGTCGGCGCCGGGGGCCATGGTGGCGGCGGAGTCGGCACGGTGCTGGGTCGACGGCGTGCCGGTCTCACCGGACGACCTCTCGACCGAAGCCCTTTACGCCGGCATCTACTACCTCTGCCACGAATTGCGCTATACCCCTCCCAGCCCTGGAACTCTCGAAGGGAACCACTGCGTCTCCTTCGCCGCCGGGGACACGGCCGGTAACTGCACCCATTTCCCGGTGCAGTTCGAGGGCTCCCCGCAGCCGCGGCTTGACCCGGTTGTGGCCGCGCCGACGATGGTGTCGCCGAATCACGACGGTGTGAACGACTCGGTGACCTTCACCGTGTCCCCCTCGCTGCCCGACGATGAGGTCGAGTCCATCTCCGTGTTCCTGGCGGGGAAGATTGCCTTCTTCAGTCCCGTGGGAGACGGCACCTGGACAGCCGTGTGGTCCACGTCCGGAAACGTCACATCGGGCATGCGTATGGCGGTGGTTTCCGGCGAGGCGAAGGGGCTCGATCCCCCCGACGTTGTCCCCGTCGAGATCGAGATTCTGTTCGACGTCGACCCGCCGGAAATGACCCTCGTCACACCCCTGCTGACGGCCGACCCGAACGGGATCCAAGGCACCATTGCTGACGCCAACGGACTGGAGTTCCTGCGCTGCCGTACGGGCGGCGCCGAGTGGATGGAGGCCGTCGTGACGGAACAGAGCTGGCACATCGACATCACGCTCCAGGAAGGCGTCAACGACATCGACCTCTGGAGCCGCGACACGGCCGGCAACGATCTGACGCAAACCGTTTTCATCCATCTGGATACGGAGCCTCCCAGCGTGGACCTGCTGTGGCCCGACCCGGGAGCGGACAACAAGCCCGACGTCGGCTTCTGGGCCGTGGTCACGGACGCCGGATCGGGCCTGAACGCGGCCGTCCTGTCCCTGGAACTGGACGGGGAGGTGGTGGACACGGGAGCCTTCAGCTGGTCCGACGGCGACTGGTACGGGCCTCTGGGGGCGCTCCCCGACGGGGTCCACCAGCTCACCATCCATGCAGCTGATACGGTTGGCAACGCGGCCGAACAGACTGCTGCCTTCCGGACCGTCACCAAACCGCCCGTGGTTGTGCAGCGCGTCCCGGCGCCGGAGAGCACGAATACGACCTTCGGTCTGACGGTGGCGGTGGACGCGGAGGACTGGTCGGGGCATGGGCTGACGGGGGCGCGGCTGCTGCTCGACGGCGAGGAAGTGGCCGTGTTCGCCGCCGGCAAATCCGCCACGGGGCATTTCGAGTGGCACGCGGCCGGGTTCATCCCGCTGGGTCGCCGCACGCTGACCTGCGAGATCACGGATGCGTTGGGGCAGACCACGGCGGACACGTGGACCTTCACCCAGGACCCCCAGCAGGACTTCGGCGCGGTGCTGTATCATGTCTACTTCCGGGATGCGCCCGACGCCTG
>JAFGRS010000015.1 GCA_016935045.1 Lentisphaeria bacterium
CAGGGGAAACGGCTCCGCTGAGCGTCGCCCTCCAGGGGAAACGGCTCCGCTGAGCGTCGCCCTGCAGGGGAAACGGCTGAGCCGGCTCCCGAACCCTCCCCGGGTTGTCTGAGCGGTTCCCTGCCATCTTCGCCTGGACACTGGCATTTGCGGTCGAATCAGCCTATTGTATGGAAAAGGCCCGCGTTGTCGGGTCTGCTTTGGGGAACCGACTGACCGAAGCTGCGGTCCGACTGAGGGCTGTTCTCGGAGGTATGGCCATGGTACGCAAGTTCGTTCTGGGGATGGTGTCGCTGGCAGTGGCGGGATGGGGGATTCGGGCGGGGGCCGATACGGTGCGCATCAGCGCCGCGAGCGGCGAGGCTGAGGCTGCGCGCCTGGGTACGGCCTTTGCCGGGGTCCGCGTGGGGGATACCTTCTCTCCGGGTGTGGTGTTCCGCACCGGGCGGGACGGGCGTCTGACGGCGGACTTCGATGCTGCCAACGGCTTCGAGGTTTATCCCGAGTCGACGGTCGAGCTGGGCACCGGGCGCGGCAACGGGGCTCTGGGCGTGAAGCTGGTTCTGAAGTCGGGCCGTATCGGCTCGCGTCTGCCGTCGTGGCCGTCCTCCAAGGCGTATTCGGTCACGAGTGCCGCGGGGAAGTTCACCGTACTGGGCACGGAGTTTGACACGGCCTACCGCCTGGGGCCGGCCGGGGAGTTTGTGGGAGGCGTGGACGTGAAGCGCGGGGAAGTCGCCTACGATTCCCCGGAGGTCAACGTTCCCTCGGTTCCCGCGGGCGGCGGCACGAGCATCACGCGCATCGTGGGCGTGGACGGCGTTCTGCTCGAACTCACGGCGATCGGCAAGGACCTGACCGTGAAAGTGGCCGCGAAGCACATCCTCGGGGTCAGCGCCGGAACGACCATCCGCATTGCCATCGGGGTGGATCACAAAGAGCAGTTCATCGCCGTTGCGGTGCTGCAGGGCAAGGTCGGGGTCGGTTCGAGTGTTCTGGAGCCGGCATCCGGTCCCCTCTACGTCAGCGGCACGACGGTGTTGCCCAATGCCGGGGCGCCGGCCTATATCGACGCGGTGCTGACGGAAGCGACGGCGCATGCACAGGCGCAGCTTCCCGGGCTCTCGGACGCCGAATTGGCCCAGCTCGAACAGATTCAGCAGGACGGCAGCGCGGCCATCAACGACAGCGCCACGGGTTCCGGAGTCCTGACCATCTGGAATCCCCCCTTCGTCCCGGACAGACCCATGGGCATGCCCCTGAGCTACAGCGGCAATCCCTGAGCCGATGGTTCGGGGGCAGGTTGGGGTTGTGCGCGTCCGCAGGCAGGGGGATGCGATGCCGGCAGCCACGACCGAGGGCCAAGGCCAGGCAGGTCTGCTGTGCGGGCCTCTGACCATTCTCCTGGTGGAGGACAATCCCCTCGACGCCGAGTTGTTCCGGGAGTTCCTGGCCGACGCGGGGGTGATGGACTTCGCGTTGGTCCATGTCCCCCGTCTGAGTCAGGCGCTGGAGCGTCTCGATGCGGGGGGGGTGGACATCATCTTCCTGGATTTTCTGATTCCGGACAGCGATGGATTTGCCTCCTTGGCGAAGCTGACGGGCCGGGCGCCGCAGGTTCCCGTGATCATGCTGACGGGGTTGGACGATGACGGTGTGGGGTTGCGGGCGGTTGCGGCGGGGGCGCAGGATTACCTGGTCAAGGGCAGCATCAGCAAGCAGACCATCTGGCGCATTCTGCGCTATGCCATTGTGCGCAAGTGCGTGGAGGAGCAGGAGCGTGAGAAGCAGCTCCTGACTGCCCGTCTGAGCCAGGCCCAGCGTGCCGAGAGCCTGGTCGTGGTGGCGGGCGGCATCGCGCACGGCTACAACAATCTCCTGACCGTGATCCTGGGAAACGCGACGCTGGCTCTGACCGAGTTGCCGGAGGACTCTCCCCTGCGTTCGCTCCTCGAAGATGTCTGCCAGGCAGCCCAGCGTGGAGTACAGCTGACTGCGCAGATGCTGGCGTATTCGGGGAAGGGGCAGTTCCAGAAGGACACCATCGATCTCTCGCGTCTGGTGGTGGAGATGACACCGCTGCTGGAGCCGGCGCTGCGGCACCGGGGCAGGCTCCAGGTTGCGGGCGCCCCTCGCCCGATGCTGATCGAGGGTGCGGTGCACGAGTTGCGCCAGGTGGTCATCAGTCTGGTTGCCAACGCCGCGGAGGCCCTGCCGAGTTCGGGGGGAACCGTCCGCGTGTCCGTTGGCGGAGTGCGGCTGCGCACGCCGCTGACGGTGGAGCAGGGCTCGATCACGACGCGTCTCGATCCGGCCTTCTATGCGACGGTGACGGTGAGTGACACGGGGCAGGGGATTCCGCAGGAGCACCGCCACCGCATCTTCGACCCGTTTTTCACCACCAAGTTCACGGGTCGGGGCATGGGGCTGTCGGGTGTTCTCGGGATTGTCCGCTCCCATGGCGGCGCCGTACGGGTCACCAGCCAGGAAGACGAAGGCACGACCGTACAGGTTTTTCTGCCGGTGGACGAGACCGCCCAGCCCGCCTATTCGCTGCCGCAGCCGGCAGTGGCGGCGACGGAGTGTCGTTTTGAGGGTGTGGCGCTGGTGATCGATCCCGAGCCGCTGGTGGTGTCGATCACGCGCAAGATCCTCGAGCGGTATGGGATGACGGTGATTTCCGCGCCGGAGTGGCGCGCCGGAGCGCAACTGGCGCAGGACCGGGGCGGCGAGGTCAGGCTGGTGCTGCTGGATGTCGAGCGTCTGCCGGCGGAGGCCCCGGTGGTGGCGGCTTTCCGGAAATACGTGCCCTCCGCGCGGTTTCTGCTCTGCAGCGGGGCCCCAAGGGTGGACGACCGGGAGCGTCCGGGGATCATCGAGGGCTGCCTTCACCTGCAAAAACCCTTCCAGCCGGACCAACTGCTCGAGAAGGTCAAGTCCCTGCTGCGCTAGATCGGGACCGTGCGGGGAGGGGAGATGGACGGTATGGACGCTCTGGACGGAATGGACAGGCCCCCCGCAACTCTGCCGTACGAGGCCCCATCCCGTCCCTGATGTCCATCTCGTCCATCTCGTCCATCTCGTCCATTTCCTCCCTCCCTCCCTTCTTCCCTTCCGCGCTCGCCGCGTCCTCGCGGGCACGGGTCCCCGTGGTAGGGCCGGCGGTCCCCGACGGCCGTCTTTCCCCCGGCATGCCGCCCGGGGACCGTGCGGGCTACTGGAGCGCCCGCGTCCTCGCGGGCATTCCTTTCGGGGTCGGGCCGGCGGGTGAGGACCTGCTATCGGGGCGGCTGCGGGCGTGGCCCGAAGATGGCGGTCCCGATGCGCACGAGGGTGGCTCCTTCGGCGATGGCTTCGCGGAAGTCGCCGCTCATTCCCATGGACAGTTCAGGCAGGTCGCCGCCCAGGCGTCCGGCGGTTTCGTCCCGCAGCAGGCGCAGGCGGGCGAAGATCCGTCGCAGGTCATCGGGGGAGGCGTGGAAGGGGGCCATGGTCATGAGTCCGACGAGGGCGAGGTGCGGCAGTTCCCGTGCCTGTTCGGCCAGGGCGGGGAGTTGCTCCGGCTCGATCCCCGTCTTGCTTTCCTCGCCGCTGACACGGACCTGGATGAGAACGCGGGGGGTTTGCCGTTCCTCGGCTGCGATGCGGTCGATCCGTTCGAGGAGGGCCACGGAGTCGACGGAGTGGATCCAGGCGGCCGCACGGACGGCGGCTCGCACCTTGTTGCGCTGCAGATGTCCGATCATGTGCCAGACGCAGGGCACGGACAGGGTTGCCGCCTTGCGTTCGAGTTCCTGCACCAGGTTCTCGCCAAAGTCCCGCTGGCCCGCGGCGTGAGCCGCCTCGACGGCTGCACAGTCCACCGTTTTCGAGACCGCTACCAAGCGCACCGCGTCGGGACAACGCCCCGCGGCGACGGCTGCTTCACGGATCTGCCCGCGGACAACCGCCAGGTTGGACGCAATGGCCGTTTGCGGCATCGTGCTCGTCTCCTCGCTCCCCTCCCTTCTCCCTTCTCCCTTCTCCCTTCTCCCTTCTCCCTTCTTGCTTCTCCGGAGTGGAATCCCTCCGTCACGTGGGGAGGGGGTGTACAGACACGGCGGAGACCTGTCTGCGCCTGCCTGTCGCGTCCGCGACGCAGGCAGGTGTACCGCACAGGCAGATCGCCGGCTCCAGCACGTGCCCCGAACCTGACGCCATGGCGCTCGAGCCGGTCGTCCTCGACCGTACCCCCCGTGACGGATGTCTTGCCCCGGAATGCCGCCGGAGCGCATGCGTCCGGGCGAATCGCGGTTACATTATGCGCCGGCAAGACCATTCCGAAGCCCTGCCGCAGCGTCCTATACTATAGCGTCTCGCGAGCCGGTGGAACGGGGCGAAACCGGACGAGCCGGTTTCGGGTCCCGCCCCCGGGAGCAGGTTCGGAGCAAGCGATGAGCACAGACCGCGAGCCGGCCTCGGGCGATCCCTCCGGGCGTGCGGACTGGATGAACCGGGCGGCCAACCACCGCAAGACGCACCTCTGGCGCCGGCCGTCACTGGCGGAACGCCGCCGGGAGCGTCTGTTGCTGGAGTGGTATGGCGAAGCACGCGGCCTGCGCGAGATCGAGGCCCTGCGTTCCCAGCCCAGGCCCCTGGCGGGCGTGGTGGACGAGGTCCTGCGGGGCATAGGCCTGCAGGACATCGAGCTGTTCGACCGTGTGTGCCGGGAGTGGGCGGATCTGGTCGGAGCGGACATTGCCAGGCAGGCCGTCCCGGTGTCGTTCCACGGCGGCGTCCTGGCGGTGGAAGTGCGCAGCGCCTCGTGGCTGTATGTGTTGAACAACGAACACCGGGACGAGATCCGCGGACGGCTGCAGCGGTTTGCCGAAGGCCGCGTGCGCGACGTTCGTTTTGTGCCCATGGGTCGATACGGCCGCTAGGATATGCCCGGAGCCGGACGGAAGACCCGGGCCGGTCGTTGCGGTGATCCGGCATGGGTCAGCGCGCTGCCGGCCACGCATAGGGAGTAGGCGTGTGATGCCACGTGGACAGGTTCTGAGGCGGTGGGCCGCCGGGTTGCTTGCGGCCCTTGCGGTGTGTGCCATTCCGGGTGGCCGGGGGGCCTTGACCGATGAGGAGCTGCTGTCGCAGCCCATCAAACTGCCCCAGCCGACGGCGGTGGAGAAGTACATCAGCCGCAAGGTTGCGGACCTGATCTCCGTCAGCCACTACGCCAAGCACAGCATTGACGCGGAGTACTCGAAGCAATGGTACGAGGAGTACTTCCGTCTTCTGGATCCCGCGCGGCTGTTCTTCCTGCAGTCGGACCTCGAGGATTTCCGCAGCTACGAGGGCATCCTCGGGGACCTGGTCATGCGGCGGGGGAACATCGACTTCGCCTTCGAGGTATACCAGCGCTACCTCACCCGGGTTCGGGAGTGGACCGCGGCAGCGATCGGGCAGGCCGCCGGCGGGGTGGATCTCTCCGTGGACGAGTCCATTCTGGCCGACCGTCGCCAAGAGCCCTGGCTCGCGAACAGGGAGGCGCAGGCCGACCTCTGGCGCCGCCATTTCAAGAACCGTCTGCTGCTCGAAATCCTGCAGGATGAGAAGCGGGCGGCAAAAGCCGAAGCGCCCGACGCAGGGGAGGACGCCAACCGGCCGCCGGAGGGTGAGCACCGGGAAGAGCAGACCCGACAGGCGCCGGAGAAGGACCCGGCGGGAGGCAGAGCACCGCTCCCCGCGCCCGCGCTGCTCCCGCGCCAGGGCACGCTCCCCATCCCGACCCTGGCGCCCGTCCCGAACCCGGCTCCCGCGGCGTTGCCCCAACCGGTTCCAGCGCCGGAATCGGCTTCGCTCCCGCTGCCGACACCGCCCGAACGGACCCCGGCGGAGCGCGTGGTCGAGTCGTACAAGCGTCTGCTGCGGCGGAAGCTCGAGACGGACTCGATCGAGATCGTCGAGGCCTTCCTTTCGGCCCTGACCCGCACCTACGATCCGCACTCGGCCTACATGGCTCCGGAGACACAGGAGGACTTCGACATCTCCATGAGTCTGTCGCTGGAGGGGATCGGGGCGGTGCTGACCACGAAGGATGCCTACGTCGAGGTGGTGGAGATTGTCCCTGGCGGTCCGGCGGCCCGGGACGGCCGTCTGAAGCCGGGGGACCGGATTGTGGCGGTTGCCCAGGGCAGCGAAGGGGGCAGCCCGGTGGATGTGGTGGACATGAACCTGCGCAAGGTCGTGCGTCTGATTCGGGGCGCCAAGGGAACGACGGTGCAGTTGACGGTCCTGGAGGCGGGCAACAGCATGCCGACCCAGATCGACATTGTGCGGGACACGGTGGAGCTGAAGGCCCAGGAGGCGAAGAGCGAGCTGCGCCGGGTCCCTCTGCCCGGCACGGCCGGCCAGGAGGCGCGCGTGGCGGTGATCGACCTGCCCAGCTTCTACTGCGACTTCGGCGCCAAACGGGACGGGGCCGAGGATTACCGCAGTTGCAGCCGGGATGTGGCCAGGCTCATCGGGGAAGCGTCCCGGGAACCGTTGGACGGGATGATTCTGGACCTGCGGGGCAATGGCGGCGGGGCCCTCGAGGAGGCCGTGCTGCTGGCGGGTCTGTTCTTCGATTCGGGCCCTGTGGTTCAGGTTCGGGACTTTCGTGGGCGGGTGCAGAAGCGTGAGGACACGGATGGGAAGACGGTGTACGGGGGACCGTTGGTGGTGTTGGTGGACCGTCTGAGCGCTTCGGCCTCCGAGATTGTGGCCGCGGCCCTGCAGGACCACCGCCGCGCAGTCATCGTGGGGGAGGCATCGACCCATGGGAAGGGCACCGTGCAGACCGTGTACAGCCTGGACCGGCTGTTGACCCGGACCAATCTCTTCGACGGGGAGCCGGGGGGGTCCCTGAAGTTCACGATCCAGAAGTTCTACCGTGTCAATGGCGGTTCGACCCAGGTCAGGGGAGTGATCCCGGACATCGTTCTGCCTTCCTTCACGGACCACATGGAACTCGGGGAGGCCCACCTTCCCCATGTCCTGCCGTGGGACGAAATCGAGCCCCTCGATATCACCGGCGCCACGGATGTGAGCGCCTGGCTGCCGGAGTTGCGGGAACGCTCCGAGGCGCGGCGGCGGGAAAACCCCTCCTTCGTGTCCCGTAGCGAGGATATCGGCCGCTACGGCGAGCGCCGCGCACTCAAGACCGTGCCGCTGGCCCTGGAAGCCCGGAGACAGTTCCAGCGTGCGGAGGAGGAATGGGCCAAGGAGATGCGGGAGCACATGGGACGCCGCCGGCAGGACGGTCCGGGACTGGACGACGAGCACACGGACGAGGATGGCCCGGACGGGGACCCCGGGGAGGACACCGCGGGGGCCGGCGCCGCCGCGGCTGCGCGCGACCTGGTGCTCGAAGAGACGATGCAGGTGCTGACGGACCTGGTTCTGCTGACGCGCAATGGCGGCCCGGCGACGGCCGGCGCCGCGGTGGCGCCCCTGCCGGATGGCCGCGGGGAGGTCCCTCCCGGTGTTGAACCCGCGACGGGTCAGGGAGAGGCGGCGCGACCGTGACCGTGGCGGCGGGGTCCTGACGCCGGGACGGTGGCCCCGGTTGTGCGGTTGGCTTTGCCCCGTGCCGGCAAGGGTTGGCATGGGCGGACAGGCGGCGAAAGAAGCAAGGTACAGAGATCATGTCGCGCAAGGAACGAGCAGAACGTGCTGCCGGGAAGGACGAGGTGTTCGGGGCAGCAGTCGAGGATGCGGCTGTGCGTGATCCCGGTGAGGGCCGCTCGGCAGGGACCGCCGAGGGGGATGCGGCCGCGCCGGAAGCGGCGGCGGCAGGCTTGGGCGAGGGAGGTGCGGCCGAGGCCGCCCACGAGGGAGTGGACTACCGGGTGCAGTACGAGCAGGCGCAGGACCGCTGGTTGCGTACCAAGGCCGAATTCGAGAACTACCGCCGGCGGATGCTGCGGGAGCTTGCCGAGAGCCGGACACAGACCACGCTGGCCACGGTGCGGGAGTTCCTGACCGTGTACGACCACTTCCGCATGGCCCTCGACCACGCCTCACGCAGCGCCGAGGCCCAGGGGCTGATCGAGGGTCTCGAGATGATCTACGCGGAGTTCGGCCGCGTCCTCGATGCCCTGGGCGTCAGCCCGATCGAGACGCTGGGCAAGCCCTTCGATCCCCAGCTGCACGAGGCCATTGCCCAGGAGCACTCGGATGAGGTCGCCGAAGGGCACGTCTCCCGGCAATGGAAGTCCGGGTTCGTGCTGGGGGATCATCTGGTGCGCCCGGCCGGCGTGGTCGTCAGTCTCGGGCCTGCCTCGGAACCGACGGCCGCCCCACCGCAGGCGCAGTAACCGGGCGCGTAGAAACGCCGCGGGCACGCTTGCGTCCCCGCTCCATTGTCTTTCGAGGGCCCATGGCTAAAGACTACTATGAACTGCTGGGCGTGGAGCGGTCTGCCTCCACCGAGGAGATCAAAAAGGCCTACCGCAAACAGGCCCTCAAGTACCACCCCGACCGCAACCCGGGCAAGCACGAGGCCGAGGAGGCCTTCAAGGAAATCTCCCAGGCGTACGAGGTCCTGAGCGACGAAGGCAAACGGCGCCAGTACGACCAGTTCGGGCACGAGGCCTTCACACGCAGCCGCGGCGGCCGGGGCACGGCGGACCCGTTCGATATTTTTTCGCAGGTTTTTGGAAGCAATATTTTCGACTCGTTCTTCGGCGGTGGGGGCGGCCGTGCGCGTTCCGGACCGGAGCAGGGGGCGTCGCTGCGTTACGATCTGCAGCTCGAGTTCGAGGAGGCGGTTTTCGGGACGGAGAAGGACCTCAGCATTCCGCGCGCGGAGGCATGCGACCGGTGCGGGGGTACGGGGTGCGAGCCGGGTTCGTCGCGGCGGACCTGTGCCCACTGCCGGGGCATGGGTCAGGTGACGATGGCCCAGGGGTTTTTCAGCATCAGCCAGCCGTGTCCACACTGTCGCGGGCACGGGGAGATCATCGAGAGTCCGTGCCGGGAGTGCCGGGGGGAAGGCCGTGTGCGGAAGACCAAGCGCATTCTGGTGACCATTCCGGCCGGGGTGGACACGGGCATGCGGGTACGCGTCGCGGGGGAGGGGGAAGCGGGGGAACGCGGGGGGCCGTGCGGCGACCTGATCGTGGTCGTGCACGTCAAGGAGCACGAGGTGTTCCAACGGGACGGGGACGACCTGTACTGTGAAGTCCCCGTGCCGTTTCACGTTGCGGCCCTGGGGGGTACGGTGCGGGTGCCGACGATCAGCGGCGCGGCGGAACTGCGTGTGCCGGCCGGTACCCAGAATGGCAAGGTGTTCCGCCTGCGCGAGAAGGGGGTTCCCTCGGCGCGGGGCCTGGGACGCGGCGACCAGCATGTGCGGATTGCGGTGGAAGTGCCCACCAACCTCAACTCGGTCCAGAAGGCCAAGCTGCGGGAGTTTGCCGAACTCTGTGACGACGGGGTATTCCCGCGGTTGAAGCGTTTCCTCGAACGCACACGGAGGTTCTTCGAGTGAGGGGCATGCGGCAGACGGCGCGTCCCTGTCGCCCGGGGTTGGCTGTGCTGGCCGTTGCCGCCGCCTTGGGCGGGGGGCGGTGCCTGCCGGGTCAGGACGGTGTCTGGCCCGCCGCGGCCGCGCCCCGGCCCGGCGTCGGTCCGCTCCCGGCTGCGGAGGGGGCCCCGACAGCCCCCGAGGCCGCCGCAACCGGTCACGAAAGCGAGGCCGAGACCATCGCGAAGTGTCTTCGGGACCTGGGCAGCGAGGATGTGGCCCTGCGCCGACGTGCCGTGATGATCCTGGGAAAGTACCGCACCGCCCCGGCAGTGAACGCGGTCATGGCGGCACTCGAGGACCCGGACGCGGACGTTCGCCGCTCGGCGGTGCTGTCTCTGTCCGAATGGCCCATGGTGCCGGTGCAGGCCCAGTCGCGCCTGCTGGAGCTGGTTCGGGATGACAACGTGCACGTGCGTCGGTTGGCCTCGTCGTTGCTGCCCGAGTTGGTTGGCGGGCGGCTTCCGGACGGTCTGATTCTGCAGGGAGCGATTTCGCTGCCGCCGATCGCCGGCGGGGTTCTTCCCCCGGAGCGGGTCGGGGCGGTGTTGTCGGCGGCGCTTGGGGACGGGGACGTGACGGTTCGGCGGAATGTCCTGGCCATGGCGCGGCTGCTGCCCGCGGTGTTCGGCACGGAGGAGCTGGCGCAGGCCCTGGGGGACGAGGATCGCGAGGTGCGCCTGCTGGCGTTGGAGGCCCTCGGGTCCTGCCGGGGCGGGGAGGCACGCCGCGCCGAGATCCTGGCGCCGCTGGCAGGGGACCCGGATGCGGCTCTGCGGCGGGAGACCGCTCGGGCAGCGGCCCGGCTGGGGGCCGCCGGCAGTCCCCTCCTCGAACGCCTCGCCGAGGATGCCGACGACGGCACACGCCTGGAAGCCGTCGAGGGGCTGGTACGGCTGCAGCACCCGCGCGGGCTGGACCTGCTGACGCGCACGGTCCTGGACGAATCCCTCCCCGCCGACCAGCGCCGGACCCTGGTGACCTACGCGGCGTTCTACGAGGGGCAGGCCGAAGAGCTGCTGCGCCGCCTGACGCAATCCTCCTCGGGCATCCTGCGGGCGGAAGCTCTGCGGGGCCTGGCGCGGCTGGCGGGACCGGACGCGGAAGCGGACGCGTTCCTCGGCTACCTGTCCGATCCCTCGGTGGAGGTGCGCCGCAGCGCCGGACAGGCGATCCTGAGACTGGCCACGCAACGACGTCGGACCCCGACGGGGGAGGCCGTGGCCGCGGTGACCGGGGAGCAGGTCCTGGGGCTGTTCGGCAGTCCGCACCCGGATGTCCGCCAGTTGGGGGTGGGTCTGTCGGCGGTGCTGGCTCCCGAGGATGGGCTGCGGGTGCTGGTCGAAGCCTGTCTGGACGAGGACACCGGGGTGCGCTGCGAAGCGATCCGGCGGTTGGGGGTTCTTGGGACCCCGCAGGCACTCGAACTGGTGGTGCAGTCCCTGGAGGACCCCGACCCGGAGGAGGCCATCGCGGCCGCGAACACCCTCGGCCAGCGTCCGGACGCGGCCGCGGCCCAGGCCCTGCGGCAGTTTCTGGAAGGCGCTGCCGAAGGACCGGTTCGGGATGCCGCTACCCTGGCGGTCGCACGTGGGGTCAGGCGCCCCCCCCCTGTCGGGA